>JAFDXA010000009.1 GCA_018268185.1 Bacteroidota bacterium | reverse complement strand
TTCTGCCATGGCAGAGATACGGAAACTTTCCAAAACCCTGCTGCCACCTTCTTTGGGCGATACTACATTGCTGGAGTCGTTGTGCAAACTTGCAAAGGACATGACAACCGGCAACAACATCGTCATTCACCAGGATTGGGAAGACTTCAATGAAGCTGACCTGGGACATAAACTGAAACTTACCATCTTCAGGATCATACAGGAACAGCTCAACAACGTACTTAAACATGCAAAGGCAAAGAATGTACGGATCAGCCTCAGCAGGAATGAAAATGAACTCAGGCTTTCTGTAAAAGATGATGGTGTTGGTTTTGATCCGGCAGTAAGGAGCAATGGAGTTGGACTAAGAAATATCAGCAGTCGTGCAGAAGTGAATAACGGAACCAGGGAAATAATTTCTGCGCCGGGTGCAGGTTGTGAACTGATCGTTACTTTTAAAACCGACGCATAAACACATCACTTCAGCTTCTTCAATCTCACCTGCCTGCCTTTTTCAAAAGCATCAGCGGAATCTCCACTCAGGTATTCAACCTGGATGTTATCATTGTCGATGAACTGTAGTTTTACTTTATAAGTGAGTGTTTGCCCATGATCAGAGATGCTGATCATTATGATGGCAGGATTCTGCATATAATCAGACTTGAAAATACCCATCGGGAGTTGACCTCCCCTGCCGGTTATACTGATATGCCTGTCGCTGAAGAACTGCAGTTTCATTCCTCCTCCCTCCCATTTACCAACAAGATCTTTATCTGAACGGATCTGGGCCAGGCAACCCAAACCTGAAACAAAAGCCAATAAAAATAAAAGCAGAATTCTCTTCATGGATGCCTGTATTTTAGTGTAAATATAGCACCCGGTTGTGATGGAGCAAACTGAATTATTTTCTTCACCTGAAGAATTTCTTATCCTGCTGAAATGAATCTACAGCAACCCGCCTTCGGCCCATTTCCTGAAATCATTAACGCGTTCCCTGCTTACGAGGATATCTTCGTTCATGTTAATGTTTTTGAGCATGAGTTTCAGTCTGCCGTTGTAAAATTGTTTCACTACATCAATCACCTTGCTGTGAACAATCATTTTCCGGTTGATGCGGAAAAAATGATAAGGATCGAGTAATGGCTCCAGTTTTTCGAGTGTATAGTTAATGATGAAACGATTGCCTTCCCGATCGATGAGATACACTATTTTATTATCAGCCTGGAAACAGGCTATGTCTTCCGCATTTATGAAAATACTTCTCGTGCCCAGTTTTGCAAGGAACCTGTCTTTATAACGTGCTGTTGAATTCACTTTCCATTGAGTGGCCCAGGAATTGTAATCAGGCGGATAGAATGCCGAGGAAATAGTTCTGTATTTGTGAATGGCATTGGCCAGGTGCTGGGCCGTTACCGGCTTGAGAATATAATCAATGCTGAAATGCCTGAAAGCATCTATGGCATAATCATCATAAGCCGTTGTAAAGATCACGGGCCGCTGAAGATCCACCTGCTTGAAAATTTCAAAACTATGTCCATCTGAAAGATGTATATCCATCAATAGCAATTCCGGGTGTGGTTTTGTTTTAAGCCGGTGAACACTTTCCTCAATACTCTCAAGAACGGGTTCTATCCTGATACCGGGATCGTACTGGTTGATCAGCATTTTCAACCGTTCCGCTGCAAGCATTTCGTCTTCTATAATAAGGATATTCATGATTTCATTCAGTTAACATTTATCAGAGGCAATATCACTTTGAACTGCCGTTCATCTGTGTCGATGATCACTTCCCGGTTGCTCACAGCCTGGTATCTTTTCATAATGTTTTGCAAACCGATACCGGTTGAACCTTCTACATATTGTTTTGCCTGCAGGTTGTTACTCACTACGATCGTGTTGTTGCCATTGGCATGAATATCTATGAAAAGGGGTTTGCTGCGGCTCACCACATTGTGCTTGATCGCATTTTCTATAAGCATTTGTATGGCAGCAGGAATGATCAGGAACCGGCCATAACCAGGTGGTATGTTTACATTGATCTTTAAACCATCTGCAAACCTTTTTTCAAGAAGGAATACATAAGGATTGATGTAATGAAGTTCTGTTTCCAGTTCAACAAGTTCTTTGTGTTGGTTCTGAAGTATGTAACGGTACAGCCTGGAAAACTCCTCGATGAAACGGTTTGCTTCTGCATTGTTCTGCAAAACAAGCGTTGACAGAACATTCAGGTTGTTGAATAGAAAATGTGGGTTTAACTGACTTTTGATAAGTTGAAGTTCGGCCTGTGCCGACATCCGTTTTAGTTCCTCCGCTTCCAGCAACTTATTCCTGTATTCTGAAAAATAGTAATAAACCGTCTTCATCAGGTGAAAAAGGAGGTTGGCCAGCCAGGCATAGATAAGATTCAGTTTAAGGGGAATCAGGCTTTCGGAAATGCTGTACCGGTGAAGGATCATTCCCACAAACCACACTACAATCACGGTTATTGCAGTTGCCAGGAAGTTCCCCCCCATAAAGAACAAAGCCATGGTACTCGGCCGGTGCCTTGCTTTCGAAAAACGCTTTTTTATGAACAGGTCGAGCAGCCTGTTCGATTCCCAGGTACCCAGGGTAATGGCCGTGATGGTTGCCAGCGCATAATACCATTGTATCTCGATATCAAAATAATGGTATACCTGGCACAACACGGTGCCGGCAAAAGTGCCTACAGAGAGTAGTAAAATAAAAAAGTACCTGTATTTGTGGTTAAACATATACGGCAGTATTATAAAGCATCAACGGTTGAAACAATAATTTGTTCACCGTTGATGCATAATGACCTTATATTATATTTCCGCTTACGGGAGCAATACCCTGTCGATCAGGTGTACAACCCCGTTCCTGCATACGATATTGGTAGCAGTAATGTTTGATCTGTCGGTACCATTTCCGTTACCGGTGATGGTTGGGCCTCCGCTGGTTCCGTTGGCAAGATTAACAGTAGTATTACCGCCTGCCAGCATGGCCAGTGAACCGTTGCTGAGATCAGAAGAAAATGCCCTTCCAGCCACTACGTGGTATTTAAGTACTGCAACCAGTGTACCAATGGGAATCTGGTTTATGTCTGTGAGAGACAATGCGCCCAACAGGTTAGTGAATGCCTGGTTAGTAGGAGCGAATACAGTAAGTTTCGCTGAACTCAATGCGCCTGCCAATGTTGGATCGCCACCCGGTGCACTTGTTGCCCTTGTTACCGCTTTTACAAGAGAATCAAGGCCTGAAGCCACGGCTGTTTCCACAATATTGCCTACCGGTGGGTTCAATACCCTGCCGATTTTGTGAATAACACCATTATCTGCACTGATATCAGCTGTAGCCACTTTGATACCATTTATGTAAACGCCACTTGAATTCCTGGTTACGAATACCGAGTCGCCACTGGCTGTTGTCACTTTTGCATTCGGACCGGCAGGTACATCAGCCGCTAAAATTTTACTGCCTATTGTATGATACAGCAATAAAGAACTAAGCTGTGAAGCCGACAGTGAGGATATCGTGGCAGATGAAATACCGGAAGCAGCAAAAGCGGCATCATCCGGCGCAAATACTGTGAAAGGACCGGTACCTTTCAGGGTTCCATCTAGGCCGGCTCTTACAACAGCCTGCTCCAGGAGGGTAAGGTTTCCATCTGCCACCACCTTATCAGTTATGGTATTACCTGCAGCCGGAGTAGGATCATCATCCTTGTTGCAGGAAGTTATTGCAGCGCTGAAAAGCAAGCCTGCCATTACAACCATGGCAGAACGTGTAAATAGATTTTTCTTTTTCATGTTTATATAGTTTAATTACCAGATAAACAATGCCGATAGCAAAGTCTAATCGCATTACAACTGAACGGTAATAAAAAAGGAGTAAACTGTAATAATCCGGAGTGAACTGTTTAATAAAAATGTTCCGTAACCCCCCGCCGGGTTATTTTGATCTGCGTATAACGTGAAAAATCACGGGCAGGATCATCGCTAAGACAAAAGCCGGCATTAACCACCACGGCAGGTATGAGTGGCCCTTTGAGGCCGAACCGGTAATGTAAATGGCTAAGAGCATTGTAAAAAATGTAATAACAAATTTAATCACCCTGATAAGCCTTGTTGCACTTGTGTAATATTCTGCTGCATTTTCTGCAGTGATCCGCTGCATGTAATTGTACACATGAGGATGCCTGTTCAGGACGGTGAGCAGAACGTAGACCAGGGTAATGATCCCTGGGAACAGGAACAGTGAGAGTTTTGACCCGTAATTATCTGGTTTTCCTTCCAGGTCGAAATGTATGGGGATCACCTGGGGTAACGAGGAGTACCTATAAAGACAATATAGCCAGGTAAACAAGAGTAAACCTGCCGCCAGCAGTTCAAGCAAGCGGTCGAGCCGGGAAACCTTTAGTTGAATGACTGGCCTTGATTTATCCATAACAAAATAAAAACCCCTCCTTGCGGGAGAGGCTTTGTGATCTGGCTGGGACTCGAACCCAGGGCCCATACATTAAAAGTGTATTGCTCTACCAACTGAGCTACCAAATCTCCTTGTTTTTAAATACCGGCTGACCGGCATTTTTCAAACGGAGTGCAAAAATAAGGCAAAATACTATTGCATCAAATTTTTTTAAAAAGTTTTACTGCCTAATATTTTATTTCATTGTGGATTGTTTGTTAACAGCGGCATAACTCCCCTATTTTTGCGATGAAATTTTTTCCATGAGCCAGTTTTTCAGCAATAAGGTAGTGGCCATCACGGGGGGCAGCGATGGTATCGGCAAAGCGCTTATAGAAAAGCTTTTACCGATGGGAGCCAAAATAGCCACCTGTGCCCGGAACCAGGATAAATTATACGACCTGCAGCTCAGGCATTCTACCAGCCCGCTTCATTGTGTTGTTGCAGATGTAAGCAATTATAACGACTGCAAACTTTTCATTGATTCTACCATAAAACAATTCGGCGGTATTGATATTCTCATCAACAATGCCGGCATCTCGATGCGTTCTTTATTAAAGGATGCAGAACTGGATGTTTTTAAAAAGGTAATGGACATCAATTATTTCGGCACGGTATATTGTACCAAACTCGCCCTTGATTCCATTATTGAGAGGAAAGGTACGATCGTTGGCATTTCCTCTATTGCAGGCTATCGCGGTTTACCCGGCAGAAGCGGTTATTCTGCAAGCAAGTTTGCAGTTAATGGCTGGCTGGAAGCCATCCGTACCGAACTGCAGGAAGACGGGGTGAATGTGATGTGGATAAGCCCCGGCTTTACCAGGAGCAATATCAGGAACGCAGCGCTTAACAACAAAGCACAGGCTCAGGGAGAAACACCGCTCAATGAATCTGAGCTGATGAGCCCTGAAGAATGTGCAGGCTATATTATCAATGCCATAGAAAAAAGAAAACGAACACTGGTGCTTACCTTTACCGGTAAACAAACCGTTTTCCTCAATAAATTTTTTCCTTCACTCGCTGATAAACTTACCAGGAAATTTTTCTTTAAAGACGGAAAACTGGTAAAGTAAATTCAACAAAGAATATCAGCGATCAGAATAAAAAACTGCAATGACATTATTAACCCTTACAAGTGATATTGGCGAAAAAGACTTTCTTGCCGGTGCCATCAAAGGGCAGATATTGCAGATCAACAGCAGTTTCAACATCGTCGACATCACCCACGAACTCTCCCCTTTCAATTACCCGCAGGCAGCTTATGTATGCAGAAATGCCATCAGGAATTTTCCTCCCGGAACTTTTCACCTCATACTGGTAAACCTGTTCGATGAAAAGCGAGAACACCTGTTGCTGGCAGAACACAACGGCCACTTTATTGGTTGCGCCGACAATGGCCTGCTAACAATGATACTTGAAGAAGAACCGCAGAAAGTGGTTGCACTCAACCTGGGCAAAACGCATCAAAAAACAGTGCTTTATTGCGTGAACATTTTTACCAAAGCACTGCAGGAAATTGCAAACGGCAAAACACTGGAAGAGGTTGGGGAGCCGGGCGTTGCCATCCAGGTAAAGAATCATTTACGTCCGCTCCTCGGAAACGACTGGATTGAAGGCCAGATCATTTTCATCGACAACTTTGAAAATGTTATTGTAAACATCACCAAAGATGAATTTGAAGCCCAGAGAAAAGGAAGAAGCTTCACCATCGTATTTAAAAGGGATGAGGTTATTGATAAGATCAGTGAAACCTATGCCGATGTTCCGGAAGGTGAAAAACTTGCCCTGTTCAACTCTGCAGGCTACCTCGAAATAGCCATCAACAAAGGAAATGCTGCGGGGCTTTTCGGGCTTCAGGGATTTTCTGAAAAACAGCAGCAGCATTCCACACAACAGTTCATCAATCACCGGCTGTTCTACCAGACTGTAAAAGTTTATTTTCAATAAAGTCAAATAAAACAAGAATCAATGAAAAGATTTTTTATCATCACCCTGCTTGCTGGTATGTTCACCAACAGCCAAGCACAGGTTAAGATGCCTGCACCATCTCCTACGCAAACTATTAAACAGG
>JAFDXA010000099.1 GCA_018268185.1 Bacteroidota bacterium | reverse complement strand
GATCTCGATATCAACCGATTTCAGTACATGAAGATTGCCGTAATGCTTGCTGATTTTTCTTCCTGTTAACATCAACCGAAAATAACTATTTATTATAAGAATAAGGTCTGCAACGAACTGCCTGAAGTAATATTTTCGCATCAATATCGTTCGTGATTTTGATAGGGAAATCAACCGATCTGTTTTATTAAAGATTTTAACCATTCGTTCATAAAACACTTTTGGTTATTTCGTACGAACGTATACATTTGCAAAAAATTAAACCTATTTCAACCCATGTTTTGGACACTTGAATTAGCCTCACATTTGGAAGACGCACCCTGGCCCGCAACCAAGGATGAACTGATTGATTACAGCATCCGCAGCGGCGCACCCATTGAAGTGATTGAAAACCTGCAGGAACTTGATGATGAAGGCGACCTGTATGAAGGTCTTGATGACATCTGGCCTGATTATCCAAGCCAGGAAGATTTCTTCTTTAATGAAGATGAATATTAAACCAATCAGCAGCATCAACCTGCATTGATGATGCCGTCTTATTAAAAAGCCGTTCATAAACTGAACGGCTTTTATTATATACCCATTATTTCTTCGGAAAAGTGAGTTTGAAATAAATAAGGACGACCGACAAAAAACAAATGAAGCCATTGCAGATGATCACCGGCAGCGAATTTCTGCCCACACCATAGATAAGCCAGAGTATGGTACTTGAAAAAACAAAGAACATCATCAGCATACTCAGGTCGGCAACACTCTTTGTTTTCCACGCACGGTAAACCTGTGGCACAAAGGTGAGGCTGCTGATGGCAGATGCCGTTAGCCCGGTTATTTCTGTCCAGTCGGCTGCCACTTTATTATTTTTCCATTTGTTCGATCACGGCCTGGGTAACTCCGGTAAATGAGAATCCTCCATCATGAAAATGATTCTGCATCGTAACCATTTTCGTAAGGTCGCTAAAGAGTGTTACAATATAGTTACCGCATTCTTCGGCTGTAGCGTTTCCAAGCGGACTCATTTTTTCAGCATAACTGATAAATCCATCAAACCCTTTTACACCACTGCCGGCTGTTGTTCTTGTTGGTGATTGCGAAATGGTATTCACCCTTACGTGTTTTTTAATACCGTAATGATAACCAAAGCTGCGGGTAATGCTTTCCAGCAATGCTTTTGCATCTGCCATCTCGCTGTAATCAGGAAATACACGTTGCGCTGCGATATAAGTCAGTGCTACCACGCTTCCCCACTCATTGAGTGCATCTTTTTTCATACAGCATGCCAGTACACGATGCAGGCTTACTGCAGATACATCATTTGTTTTTACATTGAACCCGTAATCAATATCCGTATAGTGTTTTCCTTTGCGCACATTCACACCCATTCCTATTGAATGAAGTATAAAGTCGAATCCCCCGCCAAAATGCTCCATGGTTTTGCTGATGAGATTCTCTATATCGTCGTTGTTGGTTACATCACAGGGAATCACCGGCGCTCCAATCTTCTCTGCCAGTTTATTGATCTCGCCCATACGCATGGCTACCGGCGCATTGCTCAATACGATCTGTGCACCTTCCTCATGACATTTGATCGCTGTTATCCAGGCTATGGATTTTTCATCCAGGGCCCCGAAAATGATTCCTTTCTTTCCTTTAAGCAGGTTGTATGACATAACAACTGTTTTGATGATGAAATAATATCTGTAAAAATACTCAGTTATTTTTTAACCAGAGATCACGGTAATGAAATATTAATAAACTAACCCCGAAGACCACACCGAAAATAACCAGTAAATACACGATCACATAAAGTACAAAATGAGCCGCCGATTTTTTGGGGTCAATCTTACTTTTGATAAAAGTATTGATGCCAAATGCAGCCAGCAAGGCAAGCAACAACAAACCGGGCAATACAAATTTTTGCAAACAATATCTTTTACTGTATCAAATATTAATTGCCAACCATTTCCCTCGCATTCTCCAGTGCTGCTGCTGAAGGTTTTTCACCGCTCAGCATTTTAGCTATGCTGGTAATACGTTCGTCATTATTAAGCAGCCGGATGGAAGTGGCAATCTTATCTCCTTTTATCTCCTTGTAAACAAAATAATGGGCATCTGCTTTGGCTGCGATCTGGGGCTGGTGTGTAATGGATATCAGCTGATGTGAAGCGGCCAGATCTTTCATGATAATACCCACCTGCCTTGCTGCTTCCCCGCTGATACCCGTATCGATCTCGTCAAAAATAAGTGTAGGCAATTGAAGCTTTTTGGCCACCAGCGATTTGATGATCAGCATCAGCCTGCTCAGTTCACCCCCGCTGGCCACTTTGCTCAAAGGTTCAAAACGTTTGCTCTTATTGGCATCAAACAGGAATTCAATATTGTCTGTTCCGTATAGTGTGAGTTCCTGCTCACTCAATCCAACTTTCATCATGGCATTGGGCATGCCCACCTGTACCAGTAACCTGTTAACCTGTTCAGCCAGCGGTTTTGCATATTTATTCCTGTTTGCCGAAACAGCAGCTGCGGTCTTCATGCAGTTCGCATACAGGTTCTTTGCCTCCTGCTCCAGCTTTTCTATCGAAGAAGAAATGTTCAGAACAGCATCAAGTTTCTGTTGCAACTGTTCCTGTATTTCCAGTAACTGAACCGTATCCTGTACGCCATGCTTTTTCAGTAATTTGTAACCTGCCGAAAGCCTGTCGTTGATCACCTGTATTCTTTCTTCATCAAAATGCACATGGGTATCTATCTGTTCCAACTCGTCTGCTACATCGCGGAGGTCAATAACAGAAGCATTTATCCGGTCTGCCAATGATTGAATGGCCGGGTGATAATCCTGCAAAGCAAGCAGCCTGTTCTGCAATGCTTTCAACTGCTGCAGCAATGGTTGTTCGCTATCCTTCAGTTCAAAATATACAGCGCCTAATTGTTGTTTTACATGCTCAGCATTGTTGAGCAGTTTCAGTTCTGCATCAAGTTGCTCAAGTTCATTTTCCTTCAAACCAAGTTCATCAAGCTCCCCGAAAAGAAATTTATTATAATCAAGTTCCTTATCAGCATTGGCCTGTTGCTGTTTCAGTTCATCCAGTTCCTTTTTTGTTTTAGTGTATGCCAGGAACTGATCTTTCAGTTGTGCCAGCAGTTCTGCATTACCGGAAAAGGCATCCAGCACACTGCGTTGAAAATTTTCTGTTCCGAGATCGAGTGTATCGAACTGCTGGTGAAGATCAACCAGCAAAACACTCAATGCACGCAATTGCGAAAGGTTCACGGGTGTGTCGTTGATAAAACTCCTCGACTTCCCGTTCGTTCCAATCTCTCTCCTGATGATGATCTCATTTTCCTGGTCGAGGTCATTCACAACAAAAAACTCTTTCACCTGTGCATTTTGCTTCACCACAAAGCAGCCTTCCACCACACATTTTTTATCCTGCTGCCGCAGGGCGCTGCTGTCTGCCCGCTCGCCGAGTATCAGGTTCAACGCTCCCATCAGGATACTTTTTCCCGCCCCGGTTTCCCCGGTAATAATATTCAGGTTGTCGGCAAAACTGATCGTAAGATCATCGATGATGGCGTAATTCTGTATGTGTAATTTCTGTAACATGGGTCAACGGCAAATTAGTAAAAACAGGTTAGAGCAGCCTGATTTTTATATCACATTTTATCAATAAAAAACCCGCTCAGAAGAACGGGTTTAACTATAAGCGGTTTCTTTATTTTATTTGATCACTACAGAATCATTCAGGTCTGCATCTACCAGGATCCTTCCGCAGTTCTCACAAACCATGATCTTTTTACGGAGTTTGATCTCACTTTGCTTTTGAGGAGGAATGGCATGAAAACAACCACCACAACTGTCTCTTTCAACCGGCACAACCGCCAGGCCATTGCGGAAATTTTTACGGATGCGATCATAGCTGGTGATCAGGCGTTCATCTACATGCGACCTTGCATCACTGGCAATATCGTTATAATGTTTTTCTTCCTTTTCAGTTTCCTTGATGATCTTTTCAAGTTCAGCCTTCTTGGCGTTCAGGTTGGTTTCCTTGGTATTCACAGCTTTTTTGGCAAAATCCAGTTGTTTGGCCTTTTCAGCTATTTCTTCAGTAGCATCTTTGATGTGCTTTTCGCAAAGCTTTTCTTCAAGCTGCTGCATTTCGATTTCCTTGTTGATCGCTTCAAACTCACGGTTGTTTTTTACATTCTCGCTCTGCTTCTCATATTTCTTGATCAAAGCCTGGGCTTCTTTGATAGCCTCTTTCTTTTGTTCGATGAACTCCTGGATACCGTTGATCTCTTCTTCTACACGTGTTTGGCGTGCATGCAATCCTTCGATCTCATCTTCCAGGTCTTTTACTTCCATCGGCAACTCACCTTTCAGAATCTGGATCTCATCAAGTTTGCTGTCGATCTTTTGTAAAGTAACCAGTGAAGACAGTTTTTCTTCTACGGAAAATTCTTTTACTGAAGCCATATGATTTTTTTGATTTGTTTTTTACCGGCATCATCCCAATTCCCAACATCGTTGTGTCACTCACTTGTACCGCATACCGCTGTGCAGCATGCTATAAAAAGTAGTGAACCGGATTGGTCTGAACCCCGGATTTTAAGAGCGCAAATGTAGGAAAATTTTCCCGCAAAACCTCAAGCAAAAGGTCTGTTGTGAACTGTTCGCTCTCGTAATGGCCTATATCGGCGAGCATCAATACCCCCTCCGCATCGAAAAACTCATGGTATTTGATATCGGAACTCACATAAACCTGTGCCCCTGCTGCTTTTGCCGCCCCGGTAAGAAAGCTGCCGGCCCCGCCACAAAGAGCCACTTTTTTTACCTGTTTGCCTGTAAAACCAGTGTGTCGTATAACAGAAAGGTTAAATATCTCTTTCAAAAGGCCCAGGAAATCCTTTTCACTCATTTCCTGTTCTATTTCTCCTACCAATCCACTGCCTGTTTGTTCATGGCTGTTTGCCAGGCTGTAAATGTCAAATGCAATTTCTTCGTAAGGATGTGCTTTCCGCATGGCCGAAAGCACAGGCCGCTCCAGCCATACCGGGAAGATCACTTCCAGTTTGGCTTCTGCTTCGTGATGCCTTTCCCCGGGCTTGCCCACAAATGGATTCGTATCGTTGTTGCCCTTGAAACTACCGGTACCCTCGGTGCTGAAACCGCAATCACTGTAATTACCGATATTGCCTGCACCGGCGGCAAAAAGCACTTCAGCCAGTTGCTCACGGTGTGCTGCCGGAACAAAAACTGCCAGCTTTCGAAGCATATCTTCTTTTGGCAGCAGTATCTTCCTGTTCTTCAAACCCAGTTTATCCGCAATACGGCCATTAACACCACTCATTACATTATCGAGGTTGGTATGAATGGCATAAATGGCAATATCATTTTTAATGGCCTTGATGATGCTTTGTTCCACATAATTTCTCCCGGTGATCTTTTTCAATCCTTTAAAAATGATCGGGTGATGAGCAACTACCATATTGCATCCTTTGGCAATGGCTTCATCGATCACTGCTTCGGTTGCATCCAGGCTTACCAGTACGCCGGTACATTCCATAGCAGCGTTGCCGGTAAGCAAGCCTGCATTATCATAACTCTCCTGTAACGAAGGAGGCGCCATTTTTTCTAACAAACTTGTAATATCTTGGATTTTCATTTCAATGAATTTATGATGGGAACTACAAGAGCACTCTATGAAGCATATAAAACAAAGATGCAAAAAATTGCCGATGTAAAATATGCATCGGCGGTTTTGCAATGGGACCAGGAGACATATCTTCCTGTAAAAGGCGGCGATTTCAGGGGAAGGCAGATCGCAACCTTATCAGAACTTGCACACGAAGAATTCATCAATGAAAAAACCGGCGTTTTGCTCAAAGAGCTTGCTTCAAAAGATGATCTTTCTGAAACAGAAAAAAGAAATGTTCAGCTTTCTATCGAAGATTACAACAAGAGTACAAAACTGCCGGCATCATTTGTAAGGGAGATGAGTGAAGCTGTTAACAGGAGTTTTCATGCCTGGATAGAAGCGAGGAAAGAAAATACATTCAGCATATTCCGGGAACCGCTGGATGCGATCATTCAATTAAAAAAACAGGAAGCCGACCTGTTGGGATATGAACATCATCCTTACAACGCCCTGATGAATGATTATGACAAAGGGCTCACGGTTTCAACGGTGGATGAATTGTTTTCGAATCTTCGTCCGCAATTACTCAACATACTCAAAGACATTGAATCACAACCGCAGGTTGGTGATCATTTTCTGAAACAGCATTTTAACAAAGACAAACAATGGCAGTTTGGTATGGAAATGCTGAAAAGGATTCATTTCGATTTTGATGCCGGCCGCCAGGATATCAGTGAACATCCATTCACCACCAACTTCAACAGCAACGATGTAAGACTAACCACCCGTATTGATGAAAATGATTTTGGCAATATGACCTGGAGCTGCCTGCACGAAGGCGGGCATGGCTTGTATGAACAGGGATTGCCTGCGTCAGAATATGGCCTGCCATTGGGTGAATACTGCAGCATCAGTATTCACGAAAGCCAGAGCAGGCTTTGGGAAAACTGCGTGGGAAGAGGAAAATCTTTCTGGCAATATAATTATCCATTACTGCTTTCCTTTTTTTCTAAAGAATTTGAAGGCATTTCGCCGGAGCAGTTTCACAAAGCCATCAACAAAGTACAACCTTCACTCATCAGAACAGAAGCTGATGAACTTACCTATCATTTCCACGTGATGATACGCTATGAACTCGAGAAAAGGCTGCTGGAAGGAAGCCTCCATGCGGCCGACATCCCTGCTTTCTGGAATGAACATTACAAAAAATACCTTGGTATAAATGTGCCTGATGATAAGCGAGGCTGCCTGCAGGATGTACACTGGAGCCATGGCAGTTTCGGATATTTTGCCACTTACAGCATCGGCAGTTTGTATGCCGCCCAGCTGTATGCTGCCATAGGAAGAACTTACCCGCAACTGGAGGCTGATATTGCTAATGGAAACAATGCCACTATTTTAACATGGCTCAGGCAACATATTCATAAATATGGCCGTTATTATGCTTCAGGAGAAATCTGTCGCCAGGCTACCGGCGAGGAGCTCAACAGCCAATATTTTATTGATTATGCAACCAAAAAATATTCCGATATTTATAGAAAATAAACTAAGGGATATGCCCGCCTCAGCTTACAGATCACGCTATATAATTGCTGTTTTATTTGCCATCATACTACTGGCAACAAGTTGCAAAAAAACACAGGATAAGATCACCGAAAACATATTGCAGCAGTACTTTGAAACCAATATTCTCAACCGCGATTTCAAGGTAAAACTTGCTACAGATACAGCTCGGGATCTCACTACGCAATACGAAGGGCAAACCTTCCGCCTCCTCAAGAATACCAATTATGACGGCCCGATGGTGGCTAAAAAAAATGGAGTTGAATATAATGGAAACTGGAGTTGCAATGAAGACTTCAGTAAACTCACCATCAACATCAACCAGGGAAGTATTCCGGTGGAATTCAACTTCTTAAACCGGGCCTGGCGCTTCACTAAAAAGGCTGTTCCTGTAATGGAACTGGCTCCCTGGGGTAGTACAGACCCCAAAGTTTTGCACATGGAAAGGCTATGATTTTTGTCATTCAGGACAATAAATTGCTTCGTTTTCTGTTATAGGGTTAATATAAAATCCAAATTGTACCCTACTAGTTTTAAACGAAACAAAGTCCTATGTCTACCTTTACCCTGGCCAAAACCAGATTGCTTACCGCCTTCCTGTTATTGCTTACCTATGCAGGTAAGAGTCAATTACATGCAAATTTTACCGCAACACCAACTTCCGGATGTTCGCCATTGGTTGTAAACTTTATCGACCAGTCGACCGGGAACCCCACCCAATGGAGATGGGATCTTGGTAACGGAACAATTTCATTTTTACAAAACCCCTCGGCTACTTATTTTACGCCGGGCACTTACAATATCAAACTGGTTGTAAAGAATGCCAGCGGTTCCGACTCACTAACCAGAAGCCAGTATATTACGATCTACGCCAACCCGGTTGTAGATTTTTCTGCTTCACCTACATCGGGATGTTTTCCTTTACCCGTGCAGTTCACTGACCTCAGTACTTCAGCAAACAGTACCATCAGCCAATGGCAATGGGATTTTGGTGACGGAACTTTTGGAACTACCCAGAACCCGATGCACGTGTACACCGCTGCCGGCAACTACAACGTTTCCCTGGTTGTTACCAATAACCAGGGCTGTTCAAAGAACATAACCAAAGTACAATACATACAGGTAGTTCCGGGCGTTCATGCAGATTTTACCAACACGGTTCCAAACAGGTGTACGCCACCTGTTAATATAGACTTCCAGAATCTTTCTACCGGCGCCGGCGCATTAAGTTATCAATGGAATTTTGGTGATGGCGGAACTTCCATACTTTCCGATCCTTCTCACAACTATACCACAGCCGGCAGTTACACAGTGCAACTGATTGTTACCAACAGCAATGGTTGCCGCGATACAATTACGAAGCCGAATGCGGTTACCGTAGGCGCTACTACAACCGGTTTTTCAGCACCCGACAGCAGTTGTGTTGGTACAGCCATACCTTTCAACAATACATCAACACCGGTTCCTGCAAGTGTTTTATGGACATTTGGTGACGGCACCACCAGTACCGATATCAACCCGGTGAAAACATATACCATACCTGGCACATACCATGTGAAACTGGTAAACAATTTCGGGGCCTGTATGGATTCTATCACCAAAACGATCGTGATATCACCACTCCCCGTTGTAAACTTTACTTCAGTAGATACGGTAGCTTGCCAGGCTCCATTTACGGTTCATTTCACAAACACAAGCACCGGGGGGGTAACTTACCAGTGGTTGTTTGGCGACGGTGGAACTTCCAACCAAGCCAACCCGACACACACTTATACCACACCAGGTGTTTATAATGTGAGGCTGATCGTTACCAATTCATTTGGATGTACGAATAATATAATTAAACAGGGATTTGTAAAGATCGTATTGCCTGTGGCTACGATCGATCAATTACCTCAGCGGGGATGTGCTCCTTTCGACTGGACATTCTCGTCTACAGTTGTTACATCAGAACCCATAACCAACTATCAATGGGATTTTGGTGATGGTACAACATCCACGTTACCAACCCCAACTCATACATTCACTGCCGGAACCTATACCATTACTCTGATCGTAAGCACAGCCAGTGGCTGTCGTGATACAGTAAGAGTAACACAGGGTATCAGGGCCGGTAACAAGCCACACGCAAACTTTACGGCAACACCAAGGGATGCCTGTGCAAACACTGCGGTAGCATTCAATGATCTTTCTACCGGCGTTGTTGACGAGTGGCTGTGGGATTTTGGTGATGGCGGGACTTCTACCCAACAGAATCCTTCACACGAATATGGAGATACTGGATATTTTCATGTACAACTGATCGTATGGAGCAATGGATGCCCAGACACGATCAAGTTCATGAACTATATCCATATTAAACCACCGATCGCCCGTTTTGTGGTAGCTTCCAATTGCGATGATCCGCTGAAAAGAACTTTTACTGATCAATCAATTGGTGCCGATACCTGGGATTGGGATTTCGGTGATGGTAATACATCCAACATACAAAGCCCGGTGCATGTGTATGCAGCATCAGGAACCTATACAGCCTCACTCACTGTTACCAATTTCAGTACCGGTTGTAGCTATGTGTCTGACCAATCGATACGTGTCATCAATGAACAGATAAATTTTACAGCAACAGATACTACGCTGTGCCGCAACAATCAATCAACATTCACGGCAACCGGCATGCATCAGCCCAATATATCCAGCTTCAACTGGAACTTTGGTGATGGCGGAACCGGAACAGGCTACTCCGTTCAACATACTTATACCGCTTCGGGCGTGTATGATGTTACGTTAATCACAACTGATCTGAATGGCTGTATCGACACACTTGTTAAACCTCATTACATTCATGTAAACGGGCCAACTGCAAACTTTGGAGTTTCTGCAAGTGCTGTTTGTATCCTGAGTGCTATCAACTTTACCGATTCCTCTGCAACAGACGGAACACATCCTATCACACAATGGATATGGAATTACGGTGATGGCGTTACTGAAACACTTACAGCTCCGCCATTCCAGCACCTGTACAATGCAGCAGGCGTATATTCTGTAACCCTCACTGTTGTTGATGCTACAGGATGTATGGACAGTATTGTAAGGCCAAGCCTTGTAACGATCTCGCATCCTACTGCAGGCTTCTCAGCAGTTGATTCACTGTTGTGCCCGGGAGCTAATATCCAGTTCCTGAACTCATCAACAGGTAACGCACTTACTTACAAGTGGTATTTCGGAGATGGCGGATTCAGCATCAATGCAAATCCCATCCACGCTTATGCCGCAGCCGGCTTATACACAGTGAAACTTGTAGTAACCGATCAGTATGGATGTACCGATTCTATCACAAGAACAGACTATATCCACATCGTTTTACCGGTTGCTGATTTCACCGTTAGTGATTCCATAGGCACCTGTCCGCCATTGATTGTTTCCTTCACCAACACATCGCAATATTTTACAAGCTTCCATTGGGATTTTGGTGATGGCACTTCAACCAATAACATAAACCCATCACACTTTTACAATATACCGGGAGTTTATCATGCAGTACTTACTGTAACCGGCCCGGGAGGTTGTACTGACACGAAACAGCAAACAATAACAGTACGTGGACCTTATGGTGCGTTCACTTATACACCATTGGAGGGCTGTACTCCTCTTACGGTGAACTTCACGGCTACCACACACAACAATGTATCTTTTGTATGGGATTTTGATGATGGTAATACACTCGCTACACACGATTCAATAGTATCGCATACCTATACAACGATCGGTGGTTATATACCCAAGATGATCCTTTCGGATGCTGCAGGTTGTACAGTGGCCATCACGGGAACTGATACAGTTCATGTTCATGGTGTGATAGCCGACATGACTTTTGCTCCACCCATTGTTTGCGACGCAGGCAGTGTTATATTCACCAATACTTCAACAGGCAGCGATGCGATCACTGCATACGAATGGAGGTTTGGAGACGGCGGCACATCAACGAACGCCTCACCTTCACATTTTTATGCTTCGCCGGGGCTCTATTATCCGTTTCTTAAAGTTACCACCGGTTATGGTTGCTCTGATTCAGTAACCAGTACCGTACCGGTAAAAATAGTAGCATCGCCACAGGCACAGATAGCACGCACTAACAACGGTTGTGTACCGGTAACAGTTACCTTCACGGGGTCGCTGGTGGTACCGGATACTTCAGCCATTACTTGGCAGTGGAATTTTGCCAACGGCAATACATCAGCATTGGCCAATCCTCCTGCCCAGATATATGCAACAGCAGGTAACTATACCGTAGATCTTATTGCCACAAACAGCACCGGTTGTGCTGATACAGTTCAAACAGTTGTTGAAGCTTACGCTATTCCTGCTGTGAATGCAGGAGCTGATACCCTGATCTGTAAAGGAACCGGCAGAACGATACAGGCAACTGGAGCTGATTCATACAGCTGGACGCCTGCAACAGGATTGAGTTGTACAAACTGCGCCAACCCGGTAGCGAATCCTGATATCAACACCACCTATTCGGTTACAGGAACTACCGTTCATGGTTGCAGCAGTACAGACGATATTTTTGTTAAGGTTAAATATCCTTTCTCTATGACCGCCAGCAAAGGTGATACGCTTTGCAAAGGAAACACTGCACAACTGTATGCTTCCGGTGCCAATACGTATGTATGGAGCCCTGCTTCCGGACTTGATAACCCAAGCAGTTCAACACCAAAAGCTTCTCCATCACAGACTACCAATTACCAGGTGATCGGTACAGATGAGAACAGGTGTTTCAGCGATACTGTTATGGTGCCTGTAACGGTTTATAATATTCCTACAGTGGAAGCCGGCGCTGACATAACGATCAACGTTGGGCAAACCCTTGACCTTGTTCCGCAGGTATCGCCTGACGTAACAGAAGCTTTGTGGACACCAACAGGAAGCATATTCAGAAGCGACTTCCCTTCTATTTCCATCAAGCCGAAAGAAACAACTACTTATGTTGTTGAAGTAAAGAATCGTGGCAAGTGCACGGCCAGGGATGTTGTAACAGTTTATGTTCTTTGCAATGATGCCAACGTATTTATTCCGAATACATTCTCACCGAATGGTGATGGAGCGAACGATGTGTTCTACCCAAGAGGCAAAGGATTATTCACCATCAAATCGGCCAAGGTATTTAACCGCTGGGGCGAAGTGATGTATGAAAAATATGGCTTCCAGGCCAACAATCCAGCTGACGGGTGGAATGGAACATATAAAGGACAAAAACTCACACCTGATGTTTTCGTGTACGTTTTTGAGATCGTTTGTGACAATAACAGCACGCTGGTTTATAAGGGCAATGTGGCATTGATAAGATAATTGTCTCCCGTTGCTGATAATAAAGTATCATCAGATCTTTTATAAGACGATCAGAGCACAGATGAAATGTAAGAACATTTATGCCCTGGAAAGAATGACTATCGAAGTGGATATTATGACCGCTTGTTAACCTATAAAAAATATCCACTTCGATACTAATTCCCTTAAATGTTCGTTAATATAATGCACCTGAATAAAAACACCTACCGCTATCCAAACCATGAAAAGGCCCATAAAACACCTGTTGGTGGTGACATCTCTTGCTATGTCGCTACAAGCCAACTCACAAGACACCCATTTCTCACAGATTTTTGAAACGCCATTATTACGAAACCCAGCACTTGCCGGTTTGTTCACCGGGGATGTACGCATACAGGGAGTATATCGTTCTCAATGGAACACAGTAACCAACGCATACAAAACAGGATCACTGAACGGTGAAGTAAAACTGCCTGTTGGAAAAGGAGATGATTATCTCACCATTGGGGGCCAGATACTCTATGATAAGGCTGGTACCGTTGCCATGAGTTCCACCCATATACTTCCGGCACTCAACTACCATAAATCACTGAGTGGCGACAGGAACAGTTACCTTTCGCTTGGCGCTATGGGAGGCTGGGTACAACGCAGTATCGACAGGAGTAAAATGACAACCAACAGCCAATATGATGGAACGGGTTATAATCCTTCCCTTTCTGATGGTGAAACATTTGCCAAATCATCTTATTCTTACTTTGATGCCAGTGTTGGTATGAGTTTCAATTCACAGCTTGGTCAAAGTGTAGACAATAATATTTTTGTAGGTCTCGCCTATCATCACCTCAACAAGCCAAGTAAGCTCTCTTATTACAGCGATGCCAAATCTGAAATGTCGCCCAAATGGGTCGGCTCTGCAGGTATACGCATGAGTATGACAGACAATTCTTACTTCACCATTGAAGCTGATTACAGCAAGCAAAGTGTTTATTCGGAAACGATCATGGGTGCATTGTACACCTGGAAAATCGGTGACGGTGAAACGAGCAAGTACGCCCTGCACGCAGGTGCTTACCTCAGGCTCAAAGATGCCCTTATCCCTGTTGCAAAACTTGAATTCAAACCGATAGCAATCGCTGTCAGTTATGACGCTAATATTTCCCAATTGAAAACTGCAAGTACCGGCCGCGGCGGCTTCGAAGTATCGCTGACCTACCAGAAATTCATGGATAGGTTCAACAGTACACGTGACGCGATCAGGTGCCCAAGATTTTAACCCCTCCTCAATCTGTATCACAACAAAGGTCCTGTTACTGCTTACAACTAAAGATTTTTGTTTTTATGGATTGTTTGGATAACGGAAGCCCCGCCCAAAAGCGGGGCCTCTCCGTTTTTAGCCGGCAAATATTTTTAATGAACCATTTTGCCTTATTATTGTTCTTGATTTCTAACTATTCAAATAAATAATTCTGATATGCCCATTCAAACAGGACAAACAGCACCGGATTTTTCATTATTCGATTCAGCAAAAAACAAAGTAAGCCTGGCCGATTTCCGCGAAAAAAGCAATGTATTGCTCCTCTTCTTCCCGCAGGCTTTTACCAGCGTATGCACCAAAGAACTCTGTGCGGTTAGAGATGAGATCGGCCGGTACCAGAATGATCACGTGCAGGTATTGGGCATCTCGGTGGATTCTGTATTCACACTCGCCAAATTCAAAGAAGAACAGCATTATAATTATCCCCTGCTTAGTGATTTCAATAAGGAAGTATCCACCATGTATGATGCACTGTACAGTTCATTTACCGATATGGGCATGAAAGGCGTAAGTAAGAGGGCTGCTTTTCTTATTGATAAAAAAGGGATCGTTCAGTATGCCGAAGTACTGGAAAATGCCGGCATGGTGCCTGATTTTACGCAAATTGACCGCAAAATCGGCGAATTAACTGATTCTGAAGCTGTTTAAAAGTTGGGCAAAACCCGGGGCTAATTGAATAAATAGTAGAAAATATTTTCTTTTGAATATGATTTTCAAAAGATTTATACTATTTTTACTTTATTGAAAAAGTCTGTTTACATATTATTAGTACTTATCGGTTTAACTTTTACATCATTTGCCCAAAACAGAACTGAAGCAGAAACTGGCTCCCAGGTCAAAATGATGAAGTTTTATCCCAACCCTGCTACCTCGGTTATCAATTTCGAGTTTCAGCGGAATTTCGATAAGTCTTATTCCCTCCAGATATTCAACTTCATGGGAAAGAAAGTGTATGAATTAAAGACACTCAGCTCCCGTATCAACATAAACCTCGATGAATTCTATCGTGGTATCTATATTTTCCAGTTGAGGGATAAAAACGGTTCTATCGTAGAATCGGGTAAGTTCCAGGTAAATAAATAATCTCCGCTTCTTTAGTCCTAGTGTCAATTTGACCGTAGCAACCCATTGGCAAAATGTTTGCCTGTCGTACCTTTGCAAACATTTTAAAGACTTATACAATTATGGAAGAAAAGAACACGCCTGTTGCTGACAATATGGATATGGACATAAATGCTGATTCAGACGTACCCGGCAATATGCACCTCAGTAATTCCGGAGCCGAAACCAGCAGCGGAGAAACAGAGAAACTGGATGCTGAACTGAAAGAGCAGAAAGATAAATACCTCCGTCTTTCCGCAGAATTCGAAAATTATAAACGCCGTACTGCCAGGGAAAGAGGAGAATTGATCCAGACAGCCGGTAAGGAAGTGATCTCCTCATTGCTGGAAATTCTTGACGACAGTGAGCGTGCAGAAAAACAGATGCAGCAGGTTACCGATATCAACCTCGTGAAAGAAGGAAACAGCCTTGTTTTCTCCAAACTCAGGAATATCCTCCAGCAAAAAGGATTAAAACCCATGAAAAGCATCGGTGAAGCATTTGATGCTGAAAAACATGAAGCCATCACTGAAATTGAAGCCGGCGAGGATATGAAAGGAAAAGTAGTGGATGAAGTTGAAAAGGGTTATTACCTCAATGATAAGATCATCCGCTTTGCAAAAGTGGTTGTTGGAAAATAAGTGCCTACAGATCGATTACCTTTAGCTTAATGTAATGACGAACAAAAGAGATTTTTACGAAATACTCGGAGTATCCAAATCTGCCTCACAAGAGGAGATCAAAAAAGCCTACCGAAAGGTAGCGATGCAGTACCATCCTGATCGCAACCCGGGCGACAAATCCGCTGAAGATAAATTCAAAGAAGCTGCTGAAGCTTACGAGATCCTGAATGATCCTGATAAGCGTGCCCAGTATGACCGCTTCGGACACAATGCTTTTGGTTCTGGCCGTGCTGGTGCCGGTGGATTCGGCGGTGGTATGAACATGGAAGATATCTTCAGCCAGTTCGGAGACATTTTTGGTGATGAAGGTTTCGGAAGTTTCTTCGGAGGCGGTGGCAGGAGAAGCTCTGGCAGCCGTGGTACAAGGGGATCCAACCTGCGGGTAAAACTGAAACTGAATTTTGAAGAGATTGCCAAAGGGGCACACAAAACCATCAAGGTAAAAAAGCATGTTAAGTGCAATACCTGTAACGGTAGTGGCGCAAAAGACAAAAACAGTGTACAAACCTGCGGCACCTGCAATGGCAGCGGCCAGGTAAGAAGGGTACAGAATACATTCCTAGGCCAGATGCAGACCGTAACCACCTGCCCTACCTGCAATGGCGAGGGAACTACCATTACCGCTAAATGCGGAAGCTGCAGGGGTGAAGGAAGGGTGTACGGAGAAGAAACTGTAAATATTGATATACCGGCAGGCGTACAGGAAGGCATGCAACTAAGTATCAATGGCAGAGGTAATGCCGGCGAGAGAGGCGGAAGTCCCG
>JAFDXA010000098.1 GCA_018268185.1 Bacteroidota bacterium | reverse complement strand
TTGTGTGGCAACATGGGGTCGGCGATCATTACCGGCAGGTCGGCTCTTGGCCTCATCACCATGAAACGTAGTTTTTTATCTTTCTCATACTGATCAACAGAAGATACCGCCACACCCTTTTCTATATGCGCCTCCACGAGATAAGGTTTCCCGGTCTGTTCATCCACATACAATAATGCCACATGAGAAAAGTTTCCCGGGTAATCATTACCCCTGGCGATCAGTGCGGAAACTTCGGCCCCACCTCTTGAAACAAGCAGGTCGCCGCTATGCACTTCAATTCCAAAAATGCTTGCAGCCGGCGTTTGGGATGGTTCAGTTGTTACCTGCATGGCCGGATCGAATCTCATACTATCCTGCTGCAGCAATACTTCTTCAATGGCTGCCCTTAAACCATACAGCAACTGGTAAGCTATATCCCTGTTTGACTTCAATGACATATCTACATTGTGTGACCTCAATTTTACCAGTTTACGGAACCTATTGTAATAATTGATGAACCAATCCTTTTCATCACTCTTTGCTGCTACTAAAGCTGCTATAGAAAAGAAATTGTTTTCCAACTGTAAAAGACTGCTGTCTGCCAGGCCATTCATGGTATTTGCTGCTTTGGCCAGGCCTTTTTCTGCTGCTTGCTTATATTGCTGAAGCATGGAATCAAGGAGCGGCTTGTTATACTGGCGGGCATTTACAAAATCGTTTTCCAGTTTTTTCCAAAGCGAATCCTTACCCCAAATGAAAGCCTTACCCGGGGCATGTTCAATGTTGTCAGCATTTTTGGATTCGGGGATCAGGAGCAACAGGTATATTAAAAATGCAATACCGATTGTCCATAAAAAAATCCCGGTAAGTTTGTTCATACTTATTAAGCGCTGGTGTTGTTGGTTACTCAATGGCGTTAACCTCGTTCCTGATAAACTCGTAGAATTTATCATTCACCTTATCCTGGGAATAGGGTTCATCATAAAACACCTTGATCGCATAAGGCTCTTCCAGTATTTCCAGCTTTGCAGGATCCATTTCAAAAGGGCCGCATACAGCCAGGTAATCACTTTTATCCTCCTCATACTTTATTGTAACACGAAATAAGAAATAACGGCATTCTTTTCCTTTCGTCATTGCTGCTTTTTCACCGATTGGTTTCAGTGTAAACGATCCGCTTGTTTCGTCATCCTCCGACATAGAAGTGTACAGGTAGCTTTCTGCAAATTTTTTCTGCGTAAGGAATTCTTTGGGGTACAGTTTTTCCTTCCCGATTTTTTTCATGCTGCTATAAAGATCTACCCGCTCTGATGTATCTGCTGCCATTTTATATAATTCAGTTGCCGGAACCGTTTTGTTATTTTCAATAAGCCCGATAACAGCTGCCTCTTTCAGAAACATTTGCGGCATGAAAATATATTTATACAATTGCTTATTACTCTCTTCATCATTGATCTTTTTTAATGCATCTACTACAGAGAGCGAAAAGTCTGCATAATTGTATTCACTTTTCTTCATATGCCTTAGCTGGCCGTCAGACAAATCAATGATCCCCTTTTTGTTTGAAGTCAGTATATCTTTTTCTACCAGGTTGCTGTCTACCATTTCCACAGCAAGCTTCAGTATTCCTGGGCCGATCAGGCTATCGCTATAAAGTTTTTTTACCTCCGGGAAAAGCGACCTGGCAAGCGGTATGCTATCTTCCAAAGCAGATACAAAGCTGAAAATCTTTCCTTCAGCCGGAGGTGAAGCGATGAGCAGTTCCTTCAAAAGGCGATAAGATTCCTGTGTCTTTATCGTGGCCAGCATCCTCAGCATATCCATTTTTAAAACAGCATGTTCCCCACTGGCCTTACTATACCCAGATCTTATAAATTCAACCAGAGAACTATCTCCCAACTTGCTGATAGCAGCGCCAATTACTTCATTGGTATTCCTGTAATCATTTGAATCTACGGGGAACCTGTCGAGATAAGCACTGTACAACAATGGCAGATCTTCTTTTGAAAATGGAGCAACATCAACTGCTTCTCTTGCTTTGGCCCTGGTTAAACTATCGCTGCTGTGGAGATCTTTGATGATCAGGTCTGTCTTGCTGGTATAGATTATGCCGGAGTGATCTGGCTCCTTAAAAGCAAATTCCCTGAAAAAACGATTGTTGTTTTCTGCGTTGATATAGGATCCTGTTGTTGAAATAAAAATATGATAGCTCGTATCGCCATTTAAGAATATTCTTACTTTTTTGTAAGATGCTGCAGCGGGATTTTTTGTCAACACTTCACACACCGTTCTCCCATCTTCTATGAATACCTTCTTTGAAAGCAGTGAATCAAAATTGCCTTTGAAATATTTTGCCAGGTAGCTGGAAGTGTCTGTATAATAAGTTTCTGCCTGTCCGGCTAAAAAAGAACTATCGGATTTTATCCAGAAATATTTCGAAACCGGGTAAGCAACTATATTATAAGTAAGTGAGCGGTTGCTGTCGTAGGCAAGGTATTGAACCATTGGTCTTTCATAACTGCTCTCTGCGGTTGTGTCCGTTTTAAATCGCTCAATCGGTGAGGGAGCCCAGGTGCTGAAGTTTGCAGCGGGCGAAAATTGTTTCTGCCACACCAGTTCCTTGTAAGGCAGCAACCTGAATGAACGTAAAAACTTCGTTATATCAGGATAGTCTTCCCTGCCTTTTTGTGTTACGCATACAACTACATAACTCTTGTTTCCCCGAACCAGGCTTACCAGCTTTGTGATGTAATCAATACCTTCCAGTTTCGTTTTGGAATTGAAGCTCAATGCAGGAAATTCATCCATTTTGAAATACCTGATATCGTTTACTTCAGATCCTTTTTCCTTATAGGCATTGATTTTTGCGGCAAACCAACTTGAATCTGCATTCAGTACATAACCCTTCTCCGTTTCAGATTCCATTACCATATAGTAGGTGCCATTTGCCAGGTCGAGCGAAGTGTACATTGTTGCATTCATATTTTCCCCGGCCTCGTC
Organism: Bacteroidota bacterium; assembly: GCA_018268185.1. Lineage (GTDB taxonomy): Bacteria > Bacteroidota > Bacteroidia > Chitinophagales > Chitinophagaceae > Ferruginibacter. Next base: position 151 of record JAFDXA010000098.1, on the reverse strand, counting down.
TTCACGCAGTTTATCAATCGAAGGTTTTTTGGGAAAAGAAACAGCGAAAGCTTTTTGCTCATCGGCAAAATCGGTCCAGCCTCCGACTTTTGAAGGCGGGTTCGGGTTTATGGTGAAGCTGTTGAGGAAACGATCAAAATCTTCAGACTCC
>JAFDXA010000097.1 GCA_018268185.1 Bacteroidota bacterium | reverse complement strand
GCGAAGAAGACACTGGTAAGTATGAAGACCTTGCTGTCGTCGGAGAAGTTCGTGAAGAATAAATATTCACTGCCGATCGCCATCGGTAAGAAGATCGATAATGAGAATTTTATTGTTGACCTCGCCAGTATGCCACACCTGTTGATGGCAGGTGCTACAGGCCAGGGTAAATCCGTTGGGTTGAATGCGATCCTCGTTTCGTTGTTGTATTCAAAGCATCCGTCGCAATTGAAGTTTGTGCTGGTAGATCCCAAAAAAGTGGAGTTAAGTATTTACCGTACCATCGAAAAACATTTCCTGGCAAAACTTCCGGGAGAAGAAGATGCCATCATTACCGATACCAAAAAAGTAATTCATACCCTCAATGCATTGTGTATTGAGATGGATAACAGGTACGACCTGCTGAAAGAAGCCGGTTGCCGTAACATCAAAGAGTACAATGAAAAATTCGTGGCAAGAAAACTGAATCCCGAAAAAGGGCACCAGTTCCTGCCGTTCATTGTGCTGGTGGTGGATGAGTTTGCTGATCTCATCATGACTGCCGGTAAGGAAGTAGAGATGCCGATCGCCCGTTTGGCTCAGCTTGCCAGGGCTGTTGGGATACACCTCATCATCGCCACACAACGGCCTTCTGTAAATATTATTACGGGAACCATCAAAGCAAACTTCCCGGCACGTATTGCATTTAAAGTGAGCAGCAAGATCGACAGTCGTACGATCCTCGATGCCGGCGGCGCCGAGCAACTGATCGGGAAAGGCGATATGCTCATCAGTTATAATGGTGATATTGTAAGGTTGCAATGTGCGTTTGTTGATACGCCCGAAGTTGACAAAGTGGTTGACTTTATCGGAGGTCAGCGTGGTTATCCTGATGCGTTCCTGCTGCCCGAATATGTGGATGAAAAGGAAATGGAAGGGAAGGATTTCGACCTCAATGATAAAGATTCCCTGTTTGAAGATGCTGCAAGGCTGATCGTAAGCAGCCAGAGCGGCAGCACTTCCTTATTGCAGCGCAGGATGAAGCTGGGCTATAACCGGGCAGGCCGCCTGATGGATCAGTTGGAGGCCGCCGGAATCGTTGGCCCCAACCAGGGAAGCAAAACCAGGGATGTACTGATAAAAACAGATGCTGACCTGCAACAGCACCTCAGCTCCATCATTTAATTCCAGAATTCTATCACCAGGCAATAACTCGGATGTCAAAGTACTTAATCGCTGGACTTGGAAACGTAGGCAACGAATACGCCAATACCCGTCATAATATTGGGTTTGATGTTGTAAATGCCTTTGTATTCAAACACGGGGGATTGTTCAAAGTAGACAGGCTGGCGATGGTGGCCGAAGTAAAGTGGAAGGGAAAAGTTTTTGTGTGTATCTGTCCCACTACCTACATGAACCTTAGCGGCCGGGCATTTAAATACTGGCAGGAAAAGGAAAAGGTGCCGCTCGACCATACCCTTACCATAATCGATGATCTTGCCCTGCCCCTGGATAAGATCCGGCTCCGGGGAAGTGGCAGCGCAGGGGGCCATAACGGCCTGAAAGATATACAGAACATACTCGGCACGGATGAGTACCCCAAGCTCAGGTTCGGGATCGGGAATAACTATCCCAAAGGTATGCAGGCCGAATTTGTGCTGGGTAAATGGCAAAAGGAAGAAATACCCCTCGTAAAGTACAAGATCGAAAAATCGGTTGAAATTATTGAAAGCTTTGCCAGTATTGGATTAGAGCGAACCATGAGCACCGTCAACAACCTCAGTTTTACCCTCCCATAATAATTAAAACTTAGGTGGTTTTTTTAATGTGTTTTTCTTTATTTTCGTTGTCCGAAACCTAAAACCCAATAAAAAAACGTGCTGTCATGAAGATTATATGTATTGGAAGAAATTATGCTGATCATGCCAAGGAACTTGGGAATGACATACCGGATGAGCCTGTGGTCTTCATGAAGCCCAAAAGTGCCCTTTTACAGGCACATACCCCCTTCTATTACCCGGAATTTACGAATGAACTTCACTACGAATGCGAACTGGTACTGCGTGTTTGTAAGAATGGAAAATACATACAGGAACGTCACGCTTCCAACTATTATAATGGTATAACCGTTGGTATCGATTTTACAGCCCGTGACATACAGGACGAGTGCAAAGCCAAAGGATTACCCTGGGAAAAGGCAAAAGCTTTCGATAATTCAGCGGCAGTAGGCAAATTCATAGACATTACGCCTGGAATGAACCTCAAAAACATCAATTTTTCGCTTCAAAAGAATGGAGAATTGGTTCAGAAAGGGAATTCCGGCGGCATGATCTTCAGTTTCGACAGTATCATCTCCCATATTTCCAATTATTTTTCACTCAACATCGGTGATCTGATCTTTACGGGTACGCCGGCTGGTGTGGGTGAATGTGTGGTTGGCGATGAACTTGAAGCTTTCCTGGACGATAAGAGCCAGTTGAAGATGGAGATCAAATAATATTTATTCAGTGATTTTTAAAAAAGAGATGTAAACTCCCCAAATAAGTTTACATCTTTTTTATTTCAGGGGATCTGGAAGAGATGTTTCCAGGCTGATCTTAGTTTATTACCCGTAGTATCCATATCACAGATCAATTGTTTCCTGGAATAGGCTTTTACCCGGAAGCAATTGCCGGTTGTGCTCTCGTTGGCTTCCAGTTGATCGAGGCATACCAGTGCCCGGCTGAAAATGCCGATTGAAATAATATCCAGGAACTTTCTTACGCAACTGTCGGAATAGCCCAAACCGAATGCCGCTTTGTAATATTTCTTCAGGTTAACGACTAACAATGCTCTTATTGGTTTAATATGCTCAGCTGTAGTTACAAGGGTTTCAACCCCCGATTCCCGGTCTTTGTACACATCAAAAATATCATTGCACAACTGCATGCAGCCTCCCAGTCCATACATCAGTTCCTTTTCCTGCTCACTGGCTGCAGGTGAAAATACAGTCCTGTAGAAGTAGAGTGAAGTGCCGCCTTTTAAAAAAGTGATATCAACAAGTTCCTGGTAGGGCAGGATGTTGTTCTGTTGTTTTTTGCTGAGTACCTGTGCCTGGTAAACTTCCATCAGTGATTGCTGAACTGCTTTTTTATCCGGGGCACATGCAAGAGCTTTGAGGTAGAAATAATCGAATAGTTGTTGGTTTGTTTTCCTTGTGTTGGTCGATTGATCAAGCATGACCATTTTTTCAACGGCCTCATCAGTAAGATAATCTTTGTCAAAAAAATCATCAAACAAACCCGTCATACAGCCCTGGCTGCTTGAGGCCCATCTTTCTGTATCCGTCATTACGCTGCCTCTTAATGCACAGAAAGCTTCACCAAGAATGGCCGGAACGGCAAGCCCGTAATAATGGTGGATCTTATCCAGGTCTTGCTGGCCAAGGCTTCCATCGTTTCTGGCCATGAAGTCATCCAATACCAGGTCTACCTGCTCACGGAGAAATGTTCTCTGTATTGACAGTTTGTTGAACACCTCTTTGATGAGGCCGGGCAACCCGATGGTTTTATTGATTGAATGCTGAAAAGACATGGAAGTTTAAAGATCAGTCTTCGTAAAAATTGATGAGTGAACCGAAATAATTCTGATCCCAGCCTTCTGTAATGTTATCAAAATCCTCTTCCGGAATATTGGTATGCCTTAGTTCAGCAGATGTTCCGTTTTTGGCTGCGTGTAAAATGATGGTTACAATAGAGGGCGGCTCCTGGTCGCCAAAATACCATTCCTGTACGATTTTCTTACCGGGCACAAACTCAATGTTCTTTCCGCAGATGCTGCCTTCCCACAATGAAAATTCAGCACCGGGCTCCAGGGGCATAACGGCTTCTTCTCCCGTCCATAATTGTATGGTGGCT
>JAFDXA010000096.1 GCA_018268185.1 Bacteroidota bacterium | reverse complement strand
TGTTGGCTACAATGGCGCTTAACGAAAGGCAATGATGTCCCAGTATCTTACCCATACCATAAATGGCTGATGTTTCCATTTCAAAATTGGTGATGCGGTGGTTGCCGAAACTGAAACCGGTAAGGCGGTCGATCAACTGTGGCTGTTTCAATCCCATACGCAGAACTCTTCCTTGTGGGCCGTAAAAGCCGGGACAGGTAACTGTAATGCCGTGATGAAAACCATCCACAAATTGCCTGAGCAGGGCAGGGCTTGCTCCATTGATATAGGGTTCAGAAATTCCCTGGTGTAATTGTGTATGTGTAACAAAGGCATGAAGAATCTGCTTCTCTTCTTCATTGCTGTTGCTGATATAAAAATTAAGCAGGTTGTCGATACCAAGCCCATGTGTACTGGCAACAAAACTGTCAACAGGTATCTCCCGCTGAAGCGAACCGGATGTGCCTACCCGGATGATATTCAGTTGTGTGAGATTTTCTTTGATCGTTCTTGTTGAAAAATCAATATTCACCAGGGCGTCCAGTTCGTTTAAAACGATATCAATATTATCCGGACCGATGCCCGTGCTGGTTACCGATAACCTTTTGTTGCCGATATAACCTGTATGTGTTACAAATTCGCGATGCTGGTTTTTGAATTCGATCTTGTCAAAATATTTGCTCACTTCTTTCACACGATCGGGATCACCAACGGTGATAATGGTTTCTGCGATCTCTTCGGGCCGGCAATTTACATGGTAAACCGCACCCCGGTCGTTGATGATCAGTTCTGATGCTGCTATGCTGCTCATTTAATGGAATTTTATTAAAAAAATCGGGCAGGTTCTTTTTCTGATTTTAAATTATGGATAAAAATACCCTATTTTTGCAACACTGAAAATGAACAATTCAATTTGTTTGTTACGGTTAAAAAGGTCCTTTGGCCGAGTGGCTAGGCACAGCTCTGCAAAAGCTTCTACAGCGGTTCGAATCCGCTAGGGACCTCTGAAGCCCCGGTTTTATGCCGGGGTTTTTTAATAAATCTCTGTATGCCTCCGAGGATCATGCACATCATTGGAATGCTGACGGCTGTGGCGTTGGTTGCGGCCTGCTTTATGCCGTGGGTTCATTACAACAGTATCAATGTTACATTCACCGGCTTTCATGTAACGAAGTTTGCAGGAGGCGTTTACTATGGCAAAGCCGGGGCCGTTATAACGCCATTAGCTATAATTATACTGATACTGATGTTGGTTCCGAAAATATGGGCCAAAAGGGTGAATCTTTTATTGGCAGGATTGTTATTTGCCTATTGCATCCGAACCTATATCTTGTTTACAGGTTCGTTGTTTGAAGGAGAGGTAGAGAAGCTGGCTGGCATTTACCTGGTAACTGTATTTTCATTCATCTTGCTGCTAAGTGCTGTTTTTCCAAAGATCGAAGAAAAGGCCTCTGCCGAAAACCAGGATTGAATGACGTAAAAAAAATAATCCCACACACTCACATCATCACAGCTTCATATTTCCACATCTTTATTCTTCTTACTTCTTCACTTCTTTCGCCCAGGCATCTTTCAGCGTAACAGTTCTGTTGAAGACAAGCATACCCGGTTTCGAATCTTTATCAAGGCAATAATATCCTTTACGCAGAAACTGGAACCTGTCGCTCATCTTTGCATCTGCCAATGAAGGCTCAGCATAACCCGTTACGATCTTTAATGAATCTGGATTGATATAATCTTTAAAATCACCGTCTTCGCTCGAAGGATTTTCAACCCTGAAAAGGCGATCGTATTCTTTTACTTCCACCTCGATCGCATCGGCTGCATTTACCCAATGGATGGTTCCTTTCGGATTCAAGCCCGAAGTATCATTGCCACTTCTGCTGTCTGGAAAATAAGTGCAATGGATGGCAGTGATATTACCCGATGCATCCTTGTGAACCGATTCGCATTTGATGATGCAGGCACCTTTCAGCCTCACAATTCCACCAGGGAATAACCTGAAATATTTTTTAGGAGGATTTTCCATGAAGTCATCGCTTTCAATAAGTATCTCCCGACTGAAAGGTACTGCACGGTATGTTTGATTTTCTTCGTTGATCGTTTCTTCGATGTTGAATGTTTCTTTTTCAGCTTCAGGATAATTGTCAATGATCAGTTTAACAGGATCAAATACAACCATTCGTCTGAGTGAAGCCCTGTTGAGGTCTTCCCTGATGCAGAATTCAAGTAGGCTGAGGTCGGTAACGTTTTCCCTTTTGGCAATACCGATCTTATCACAGAAAGTGCGGATGCTTTCGGGCATTACACCCCTGCGGCGCATCCCGCTGATGGTAGGCATGCGTGGATCATCCCAGCCGTCAACATGTTTATCATTTACCAGTTGCAGCAACTTACGTTTGCTCATCACTGTATAACTGAGGTTTCTTCTGGCGAATTCATATTGATGTGATGGAAATATCTCCAGTTTCTCAATAAACCAGTCGTACAGTTCACGGTGTGGTACAAATTCAAGTGTGCAGATGGAGTGGGTGATATTCTCGATGGAATCACTTT
>JAFDXA010000095.1 GCA_018268185.1 Bacteroidota bacterium | reverse complement strand
CGCTCATCATATCTCTCCATAAAGGCTTCACCCCGGCTGTTTCTTAATATGGCACCATCGCCTCTTACTGCTTCTGTGATAAGAAATGATTGCCCCCTTACACCAGCCTCATATAATGCAGTAGGATGAAACTGGATGAACTCCATATTCTCAATCCTGCCTTTTGCCCTGTACACCATGGCCACACCATCACCTGTTGCTATGGCGGGATTGGTTGTACTCCGGTACACTTGCCCATTACCACCTGCCGCAAGCAAGGTTATATCTGCAGTTATTTTTTCAATCTTATTGCTGTTGAGATTCAGCACATATACCCCGTAACACTCAATATCCGGCGTGGATTTGGTTACGAGATAACCCAGGTGATGCTGTGTTATGATGTCGAGCACAAAGCAATGACTGATGAGCTGAATATTTGATTTTCTTTTGATCGCTTCCAGCAGTGCTCTTTCCATTTCTTTGCCAGTAACATCCTTATGATGCAGAATCCGGTTTTCGCTGTGGCCACCTTCTTTGCCCAGTTTGTAATCACCATCCGGCTCTTTATCAAAACGTGCGCCCCATTCTATGATCTCTTCAATACGTTGTACACCTTCTTTTACAACGATCTCAACAACATGCCTGTCGCAAAGGCCATCGCCGGCTATCAGCGTATCTTCAATGTGTTTTGTAAAACTATCGTGATCAGAATCCATTACCCCGGCGATCCCACCTTGTGCATACTTTGTATTTGTTTCGTCGCTCTGAGCTTTTGTAAGTATGGTGATCGTTTTGCCGGGGCACGCTTCCGCCACTTTCAGCGCATAGGTAAGTCCTGCGATTCCGGAACCAATAACGAGGAAGTCTGTTTGCATGTACTCGTTTGAATATTTACAGCATCATGCCACTACCGGTGCATCCACCCAGGCATTGCTTTCTTTTAATAAATTGATAAGTTCTTCTACTGCCACTTCACTCGGCACTGCTCTTTTCACAACTTCTTTACCACGGTAAAGTGTAATTTTGCCAACACCGCTTCCCACATAACCAAAATCAGCGTCAGCCATTTCTCCCGGGCCATTAACGATACAACCCATGATGGCTATCTTAACTCCTTTCAGGTGGTTGGTAACTGCCCTGATCCTGGCTGTTGTCTCCTGTAAGTCGAATAATGTTCTTCCGCAACTCGGGCAACTGATGTATTCTGTTTTTGAAATCCGTGTACGTGTTGCCTGCAATATTCCAAAAGCAATGCTGTTGAGTGTTTTGTTCTGGTGGTTGATGGATCTGTTTCCGTAATGATGACCGAAGCAAATGCCATCACCAAAGCCATCCACCAGCAAGGCCCCGGATTCTACTGCATAATGAACCAGGCTTTCATCCATCGAAGTATGAGTGCTATCGCATATAATCACAACAGGATTATCAACTTTATTATTCATCAGTTCCACAAACATCCTGCGTATGCTTTGCATGCTGTTCGTGTTGGTTGAACTCAGGCAGATAATAGCTGTTGTATCTGCTTTTATCTTACTGAATATTTTTTCCAATGGTTGAGCAGGATGACCTTCAGAATAACAATCAATCATCACGAAGTTTATGGAACTTGATTTATCTATTGCATCATCCAAATATTGTGCAACTTCCATCAGGGGGAAATATTTTTCCTTGTCTGCAACTTTTGTCCATTGCTCCTGCATAAGCAAAACCCTCAATGTGCCCGGTAATTCAAAATCAAGTTGCTTATTACAGAAGATGTAGTCTGCCGCTGCATCTCCAATAAACCATTTATCACTGGGTTCATCATAGTGATAACCTATTGACTCCAGATCAGTTGTTTTTATTGAATCATATTTGCTGTAATCGGCAATTACAACAGGCACATGTTTGGCACCTGTATTACCAACTTCAAAACTGTTTCGCCTTTTATATTCAAAGGGATTGTAAGAAAGTTTGTCTATTGCCGGTACTGCTTCATTGTATTTTCTTTCATGGTAACGCTTCACCAGGTCCCTGCACACCGGTATTTCAAATTCAGGATCTTCTGTTAATGAAACCCTGATCGTATCGCCGATACCATCTTCCAGCAATGTGCCGATACCGATAGCTGATTTGATCCTGCCATCTTCCCCATCACCGGCTTCTGTTACGCCGAGGTGCAATGGATAACATTCCCCGAATTCATTCATCATGTGATGAACCAGTAGTCGGTAAGCCTGCACCATTACCTGCGGGTTGCTGCTCTTCATACTCAATACCACCTGGTGATAATCTTCACTGCGGGCAATGCGGAGAAATTCCATGGCGCTTTCCACCATACCGATAGCAGTATCTCCATACCGGCTCATGATCCTGTCGCTCAGACTGCCATGATTTGTTCCGATACGCATCGCAGTTCCATGTTCTTTACAGATTTTTACAAGCGGTGTAAATCTTTCCCTGATCCTTTCAATTTCTTCAGCGTATTCTTCATCGGTGTATTCAAGTTGTTCAAATTTCTTTTTGTCAACATAATTCCCGGGATTCACACGCACTTTCTCCACGATCCTGGCTGCTATCTCTGCAGCGTTGGGCGTAAAATGAATATCTGCCACCAGGGGTACATCATACCCTCTTTTGTGCAACTCATTTTTAATATGCTGAAGGTTCTCTGCCTCGTTCTTTGAAGGCGCTGTAATGCGAACCAATTCAGCACCGGCTTCGATACATCGTATGCATTGCTCTACGGTTGCCATAGTATCCATAGTATCGGTAGTGGTCATGGTTTGCACACGAATGGGGTTATTACCTCCAATGAGCAGGTTGCCCACTTTCACTTCTCTTGTTTTAAGTCTTTTATACCCGGTTAAGGATTCTGCGTAGAACAGCATAATTGGCTAAAAATATATTGAGGCACAAAGTTAACGAACCATGCACAAAAGAAACCTGTTTGTACAAAGCTTTGCTGCGATTTAACCCAGGGCAGTTAACGCAATTACCAGTCTTTTTCGGGATTGATAGAAGTAGCCGGTACTTTGTGAAGTTTATCCTGCAGGTTCTTCTCCTGCTGCATCAGCGCTTTTAGTTTTTCTTCAGCTTCCTTTTTAGAGATCTTCGAAGGTTGTGGCCGGGGTTCCTGGGGCTTTTGTTCCTGCTTGTCTTTTTTCTGATCCTGTTTCTGTTGATCCTGTTGTTTTTTCTGCTGATCCTGTTTTTGCTTTTGTTCCTGTTTCTGCTGCTGTAATGCCTTTTGAAGATTCTGCCTCGCGTCCTCATTGGTGGGATCGAGTTTCAAAGACTGCTTATAGGCATCTATACATGCTTCCAGTTTTTTATCATTCTGAAGAACTACCCCTTTGTTGTAATAGGCGTTGCTTTTTTCTGCAGGTGTTTTCAGGTTCTTGAGGGAATTATCATAAGCATCGAGGGCTTCTTCTTTTTTTCCCGACCGGTACAAGGCATTGCCATTGTTGAAACTGGCAGTGGCGTTCTCGGGGTTCTTATCTGCCACGGCTTTGTATTTTTCCGAAGCTTTATCATAATCGCCTTTCTTATACAAATCGTTGCCCTGTTTGATATTCTCTTGCTCGTTGTTGGTTTGAGCCCCGGCTTGCAAGCCAAGGAAAATGAAGAGGATCGTAACCAATGGTTTCATCGTTGCTCTTTTCAGGCGCCTGTTCTCTGGGATAAATGATTCGGCCAGCAACAGCAGCAGTATTGCCAGCAGGAAATACTGAAACCAGGATTTGTAGTTGATCAATGAGTCGTCGGAAACGTTTCGCTGATCCATTCCCGCAAGCTGTTTCGTTATTACGTCAACAACCGCATCCGTATTTTGAAAAAGTATGTATTGTCCATTGGCTTCCTGCGCTATCTGCCTCAGTTCTTCCTCGTTGAGGCGGGAAATTACCGGGTTGCCCTGTGCATCAGTTTTGGGTTGGTTGGTAGTTTCATCAAGCAAAGTAACTCCCTGAGGGGAGCCAATGCCAACTGTATAGATCACCACCCCTTCCTGCGACATTTGTTTAGCCAATCTCACTGCTTCTTCATCATGATCTTCACCATCACTCACCAACACGATGGCTTTGTATTTTTTTTCCTGTGTATTGAAAGAGGAATAGCACATTTTAAGCGCACTGCCGATCACCGTTCCCTGCGTGGGTACAGATTCTGTGGAAGCTGCAGAGAGATACATTTTTGCTGCGGCGTGATCTGCGGTCAATGGCATCTGCAGGTAGGCCTTGCCTGCAAAAACAACGATACCAACCCGGTCATTGGTAAGCCTGTCTACCAGTCTGCTTAATACCTGCCTGGCCCTGTCTAAGCGTGTAGGTTTTATATCACGTGCCAGCATGCTCTTGCTTACATCCAGTGCGATCATCACATCAATACCGCTTCTGCTCACTTTTTCTGATCCCACGGGGCTGCGCAGGTTTGCTATTGTAACAACGAACAAGCCGGTTGCAACTGCAATCAATATGAATTTGGCGAGATAAGCACGTGGATTGTAATTGCGGCTTAGCAGTTGAACAAGCACGGGATCACCCAGTTGCTTAGCTGCTTTCTTTTTACGGTAAATGGCATAGGCAAACAAACCCGCCAATGCAGGCACCAGGGCCAGGAACCATAAATATTCTGTATGCTGAAAACGAGGCATGTTATCAATGCAAATTAACCAATCCGCCAACTGCAGTTGTTAAAGAAAGAATAAGAAATTATTGTACCAGTTTTGCGATTGCTGGTAAAAATCTGCTGAGCGATGAAATTATTATTTTTTGCCTTCAAAGAAACCGTAATGTTTCAGAATGTCTTTGGTTATGTCTAACCTTACAGACCTCATGTCAATTTTAGGGTCCGGAGATTTTATGAGTGTAACAAAGAAATAAACATGCCTGTTCTCTTCTATCCACCCTGTCATCCAGCCGATGCTGTTGTTTTGCTCATCAAACCCCCAGCCTGTTTTATAGCTTAACCTGTAGGCTGTATTGTCTTCCTGTAACATAACATCTCTCACGGTTTGCTGTACACTTTTCCTGAAGGGCAATTGGTCGAAATATAGTTTTTTCATCAGCCCCAGTTGTTCATCAGGAGATATTTTAAGATGATTATTGAGCCAGAATGAATCGATTGGGCCTGAGATATCCATATTGCCATACCCGAGGCTATCTACCCACAATTTCATCGTGTCTTTACCGATACGCCGGGCCACTTCCTGGTAGTAAGGAACAGAACTCACTTTAAATGCCTCTTTCATATTCATATCCTTGTTCCAGTCCTGCCGGCCCCTGGTTACACCATCCCATTTAATGATCATTTTTTCGTCGGTAATCACGCCTGTCTGCAGACCAATGAGTGAATTAACAACTTTAAATGTGGATGCGGGGGTAAGCCTTGTGGTATCCAGGCCAAGATTGTAAACAGTAATGCGGCCATCGGCATTATTCAACATGGTGAAGCAACCTTCTACATGCCTGCTTTTAAAATATTTTTCCAGGTCATTATCGATCTTGGCCTTGTTTACAGAACAGGAAGAAAGAATGAATGATAAAAAAGCTATGATTATCGGAAGGTTATTGATCTTTTTCATGACTATTATTTTTTCAGGTGTTCCGCTGTTGCTTCGAGTGCATCGTAAAATGCTTGTCCGAATTTGCGGATAATCGGTTCTTTGAGGAACCTGTAAACAGGAAGCTTCATTTTCTTCCCCAGCGTACAGGCGGCTTTGCAGTGATCTTCCCTGGGTTCATAATTCACATATTCTGTGGCGCCGTCCTTGCTTTTATCGATGGTTATCGGGAAAAGATGACAACTGATCGGTTTCTTCCAGTTTACCTTTCCATCATTGAATGCCTGCTCAATGCCGCACTTTACGATCCCGTCTTTATCAACAATACCGTAAACACATATTTTACTGTTGATGGTAGGTGTTACCCAGCCGAATTCCTTGTCATAAACATAACGTCCCTGCCTGTTGATCTCATCTACGCTTTCCTTATTAAGATATGGCAGCACAGCATCAAACACCTCATCTATCTGCTTAAGTTCTTTCCGTTCCAGCGGCGCTCCGGCATCGCCATCTACACAGCAAGCCCCTTTGCATTTATGAAGGTCGCAGAGGAACTGTTCACTGACTACCATGTCGCTGATCAAAGCATTTTCAATTGCTATCATACTGCAAAAATAGGCCAAAGAGTTTACGTGGCTGAAAGATTACTTCCATTT
>JAFDXA010000094.1 GCA_018268185.1 Bacteroidota bacterium | reverse complement strand
CCGGCAAAAACATTGCAAACATAAATTCACTCCCCCTCACCAAGCAGGCAGAAAAAGTAATCCGCATCACGGTACTTGAGGCCAAAGCCCAGAAAAGCACTTTGGTAGAAAGTGAACATTTAATGCTCTCCATTTTGAAAAACAAAGAAAATATCGCAACACAGATACTGAACCAGTTCGACGTTGACTACGACGTATTTAAAAACGAACTCGGTTTTGTTACCAGCAATCCTCCACAGGCCGAATTCAATGAAGAAGATGATTTTGATGATGAAAGGAAACAGTACGGAGGCCAGCAACGTTCACAGAAACCCGGTGCAGGCGGAACAGCCAAAACAAAAACACCGGTGCTGGATAATTTCGGAAGGGATATCACCCGTTTGGCAGAAAACGGATCTCTTGACCCTATTGTAGGTCGTGAGAACGAGATAGAAAGGGTTTCCCAGATCCTTTCACGCCGTAAAAAGAACAACCCGATCCTGATCGGTGAACCGGGGGTTGGTAAAACAGCCATCGTAGAAGGACTTGCTTTGAGGATCGTTCAAAGAAAAGTATCACGTGTACTTTTTGATAAAAGAGTGGTTAGTCTCGATCTGGCAGCCTTGGTTGCCGGTACAAAATACCGTGGCCAGTTTGAAGAAAGGATGAAGGCCATTATGAATGAGCTTGAAAAGAACCGTGATGTGATCCTCTTTATTGATGAGATCCATACGATCGTTGGTGCCGGCGGTGCCAGTGGTTCACTGGATGCGTCCAACATATTCAAACCAGCCCTCGCACGTGGCGAACTGCAATGCATCGGCGCTTCTACACTTGATGAGTACCGCATGCACATTGAAAAAGACGGTGCGCTCGACAGGCGTTTCCAGAAGATCATTATTGATCAGCCTTCTGTAGAAGAAGCGATCGAGATACTCAATAACATCAAAAGCAAATACGAAGATTATCACAATGTAACTTACAGCGTCGAAGCTATTGAAGCCTGCGTGAAACTGAGTGATCGTTACATGACCGACAGGTTACTGCCTGATAAGGCGATCGATGTACTCGATGAAGTAGGCGCACGTAAACACATCAAGAATATCAATGTACCGCAGGCGATCATCGAACTCGAAAAGAAGATCGAAGACATCAAGCAGGAAAAAAACAAAGTGGTGAAGAGCCAGAAGTTTGAAGAAGCTGCTTCATTGCGTGATACAGAGAAACGCCTCCAGGAAGAACTGGAAAAAGCAAAGAACGACTGGGAAGAAGAAAGCAAGAACAAGCGCTACCCGATAGAAGAAGAAGATATTGCTGAAGTGGTACACATGATGACGGGCATTCCTGTTAAACGCATGGTTCAGGCAGAAACCGATAAATTGCGCCGCATGGGCGATGATCTTAAAGGCGCCGTTGTTGGTCAGCAGGATGCCATTACCAAAGTGGTAAAAGCGATACAGCGCAACAGGGTCGGTCTGAAAGATCCTAAAAAGCCGATCGGTACATTCATATTCCTCGGCCCTACCGGTGTTGGTAAAACCGAGCTTGCCCGTTCACTGGCGAAGCACATGTTCGATAGCGAAGACGCACTGATCCGCATTGACATGAGTGAGTACATGGAGAAATTCACAGTAAGCCGTTTGATAGGAGCGCCTCCCGGGTATGTTGGTTACGAAGAAGGAGGCCAGTTAACAGAAAGGGTAAGGCGTAAACCTTACAGTGTGATACTCCTCGACGAGATCGAAAAAGCTCACCCCGATATTTATAACATCCTGTTGCAGGTACTTGATGATGGGCAGCTAACGGATGGGCTTGGCCGTAAAGTGGATTTCAAGAACACAATGATCATCATGACCTCCAATATCGGTGTACGCCAGTTGAAAGATTTTGGCGATGGTGTAGGTTTCGCTACACAGAGCCGCCAGGAGAACCAGGATGAAAACAACAAGGCGATCATCGAAAAAGCACTGAAACGTACTTTCAGTCCCGAATTCCTGAACAGGATCGATGATGTGATCATCTTCAACACCCTTACTAAAGACAATATCTTCGAGATCATTGATATCCTGATGAAAGGTGTGATGAAGCGCTTGAATACCTTAGGATTCACCCTGGAATTGTCACCGGAAGCAAAAGACTTCATTGCCGACAAAGGTTATGATAACCAGTTTGGTGCACGTCCTTTGCATAGGGCTATCCAGAAATACCTGGAAGATCCGCTGGCAGAGGAAATACTGAACAACCATATCAAGAGCGGTGACAATGTGATCGCCCAGCTTGATAAGGAAAACGAGAAAATAAAATTCACGCTGAAAGAAGAGCCAAAGAAGAAAGAAAAAAAATCTGAGGCCTAAGCACAGGTTGATATTATAAAAACCCCGGTCATATAGCCGGGGTTTTTTAATAGTATCAGGTTTTCTTCCAAAAAAGCTTCATTTTTGTGTACGGATGAAAAAGAAGATCATTATTACGATAGATGGCTGGTCGAGTTGCGGCAAAAGCACACTTGCCAAACAACTGGCCAAAATGCTTGGATATGTATATATAGACAGCGGCGCCATGTACAGGGCCATTACTTTGTTCTTTCTTCGTAATCACACCGACTGGACTGACCCCAAAGAAGTAAAAGCTGCACTCAAACAGATAGAACTTCATTTTGAATACAACGAAAAATCGCAGCAATCAGAAATAATGCTGAACGATGAAAATGTGGAGTATGTTATACGTGATCTTGTAATTGCAGAAAAAGTTAGTGATATAGCCGCCATATCCGAAGTGCGGAAATTTGCCGTGGCACAACAGCAACGCATGGGCAAAAAGAAAGGAATTGTAATGGATGGCCGCGATATCGGTACCACCGTTTTCCCGGATGCAGAACTGAAAATTTTTATGACAGCGGATATCGCTACCAGGGTAGAGCGGAGGTTCAAGGAAATGTTTGAAAAAAATCCCAACATAACCATTGAAGATGTAAAGTCGAATCTTGAAATGAGGGATTACATAGACTCAAACCGTGAAGTAAGTCCGTTGCGCAAAGCAGAAGATGCCATATTGCTCGACAATACCAATATCACTATGAAAGAACAACTCGATTATGCGTTGAAATTGTACAACGAGCGTTGCGGTAAGTAGCAGCACCCGCCTTCTTATAAATACTTTGCCGTAGTGCTTCAGATGTTCACACCGGCAACTTCATCAACTTTTACTTCTACATTGAAAAAAGAAACGATCTTCCTGATCACTTCTTCCACCAGTGCATCCGGGCAACTGGCGCCACTGGTCATGAGGATCTTCACAGGTTTACGGGCAGGCAGGTAGTCTGTAGTGATGAGTTCCTTTTTGTGGTGAAAATCATAATGCCTGATCTCCGTACCTGATAACAGTTTGGTGGCATCATTGATAAAATAGGTAGGCAGTTTTTGCTCACACAGTTCTACCAGGTGCGAAGTATTGCTGCTGTTGTAACCGCCAACTACGATTGCAAAATCGGCACTCTGCTCCAGTAAGCCGTAAACTGCAGACTGGTTGTCATTGGTGACGTAGCACAAAGTATCCCTT
>JAFDXA010000093.1 GCA_018268185.1 Bacteroidota bacterium | reverse complement strand
GAGATCCAGTTCCTGTCGCAGGGCTACATTGAGGCTACGGATGCCACCGCCAACCGGTGTGGTAAGCGGGCCTTTGATGCTGATGAGGTATTCCTTGAAAGCCTGCATGGTTTCTTCGGGCATCCATTCGCCGGTTTTGTTAAAAGCTTCTTCGCCGGCCAGCACTTTCATCCATTCTATTTTTTTGGTGCCGCCGTAAGCTTTTTGTACGGCTGCATCAAATACCCGAACACTGGCGTGCCAGATATCCGGACCGATGCCGTCGCCTTCAATAAATGGGATGGTGGGATTGTTGGGAACCTGCAGCATTCCGTTGCTGCCCATGGTGATCTTTTCTGCCATTGTAATTTATTTTTTTTGTAACCAGCCGCAGCAACCAGGCCCGGCTGCATTGGCGTCGCACACTTGTACTGAATAACTGAACCCGGCTTATTACACCCGGAAATTTACCAGCTGATTAAAAGTGCTGCAAAATTAAAGCAAGTGGTGTTCTTAACGAACCGGGAAGTGATTTATTTCAATAAAAAGCAGTAAGCGTATCAGTATTTGTAACGTTAACTAACTTGATAATCCTATTTTTAGCCGACCGCCCTTTAAAACAAAAGGCCCCTGTTTCCAGAGGCCTTCGTAACAGAACATAAATCATATCTAAAAATTTCTCCTAACCCTGAAACTGCAGGTAAGTGTATGTGTTGTGGAAGTTGGAATATCAAATAACGAAACATTATAATTGCCGGCTACAAAGCCTCCGATGGGGCCATATTCGGTAATGTGAACAACAGGGTTGTTCAAAACAGTAACAGCCTGGCTGGCAAGGTCTGTAAGGGCTATGTATTGCAAAGCCTGTGTGCTGCCAACCCCTATGCCAGTAGCATCAACCTGCATTTGCAGAAACATGTTAAATGTGATCGCGGAAGTACCCATAACCAAAAAGGCATTTGCACCAGCCCCGGCGCTGCCCTGGATTAAACTATCTGTAGGCCTGGTAATAACACTGGTTTGTGCACCATCGAGCGACCAGGTAAGGAACTCAGCAACAGAAACACCGCAAGCCTGTAATGTACCTGCATTATTAGCCCCTGCAGAAATTGTTTGAGCTACAGGAAGCCCTTGTGCCGTATTGTTCAGGTCTTCAGCCATCAGTAAAACGTTGGATGTACCGGAGCAGAGCATTTTTGTAAAACTGAAAGCTCCGTTTGCAGTTACAGGATAACGGGTGTATTGTGATCCTTCCTGAACGATCACGTTGCCATTGGTTACGGCATTATTATTACAGTCAACCAGATTGCCCGTTACAGTTGCAGTAGTACTGCTATTGATCACAATGATGCCCAGTGAAATGTTTGCATTGGCTGTGCTGATATTTTGCGAGTAGAGCGCTGTATTGCAATTATAATTTCCGAACACTTCGATCTTAAGCTGGGCATTGGCCGGAACGGCTCCTCTTACGTAACCGCTGGAATCAGTATAACCATTGGAAGATCCATTGGTAGAACCAAGGTCTGTTACTTTCACAACTGCATAAGGAATAGCGGTACCATCAGCATTGTGAAGTGTAAGGTCCAACTGCACATAGCTGTTGGGAACATCACAGTACCAAAAGGAAAAATGGCTCACTGTGCCTACATAGGTATTGCCTGTTTTGGTTGCTGTACCTTCTTCTTTCCAGAGTCCTTTGCTTTCGTCAAACGACCACAAAGGAATAGAAGTTGGGGCAGTTGAGGCTATTGAAGATGGTATGGGAAATGTAAGCGTAGCTGTTTTGCCGGGTGCGATCTGGAGTAATTGTCCACCTGAACCGGTAAGTTCAACAGCCACCATTCCAAAGCTGGTGAGTTTTTTAAAATTACCTGCTGCATTGATACCACGAAGGTCGCCCGGCATAACCTGGTCGAGATCGGCAGCAACAGGATTGATCCAGGAAGCGCTGACAGTTACCGGACCGGTATATGCAGTACCACCGGTAGCGGTAACAACAGCATTGGAAGGCAGGGCAATATTCATTCCACCGGTAACCGTAACATTTCCTCCACTACCGGCATCAATATTTCCTGCGATGTTTTTAGGTAAAAGTTTAATTCTGAAGAAAACCGATCTGTTATCATCAGCTATATAAGTTTTGGTGCTTTTAAAATAGCCAGCCCTGGTTACAGTAACAGTTGCAGCGGCTTTTACAACCTGTGCATTGCTGATCCTGAAATAACCGTATTTGTCTGTACTTGCATTAATACCTCCCGCAGAAACCTGTGCGCCTTCAACTGGAGCATTGTTTTCATTTGTTACAAATCCTGAAATGGATGAAGTAACTTTTGTTACAAAGTCGGGAATATCATTACCGCTGTTACCACTATCATTGCTTTGATCTTTCCTGCAGGAAAATACAGACAGGATGCTAAAAAGAATCAGCAGGATTGTAAATGATTTTTTCTGCTGTAGTAAAATTGTTTTCATGAGAGGTTGTTTTGGTAAATGATAAAATATGTTGCATTTGGTTATAGGGTAAGGAAATCTTCGATGCAGAAACAGGGTTTGTAGTAATGAGGCTATGGTAGCAATAAATGCTGCCTGAAACAAATGATCAAATAAAAAAAGGCCCCCTACCAGCAGGGGCCTTTCCATAACTAAAAATCAAAAACTAATCAGGTAACTGATTTCTAAAAAGATCTTCGTACCCTGAAAGAACAAACTATTGTATGGGTGGTAGATGTTGTATTGTCGATCACAGTTGCAGTGAAATTACCAGCAATGAACCCGCCAACAGGGCCATACTCTGTAATGTTAACTACAGGATTGGTGGTGATGCTGATGTTCTGACTGAGTATCTGTGATGCATAAATATTCTGGAGTATCTGTGTTGTTCCTACAGCTATACCTGTGGCATCCACACTAAATGATAAGGCAGTTGTTGATGGGCCACCGATATTGGCATTACCTGAAATAACAAAGGAATTGGTTGATCCGCTACCATACTGACCTAGGCTATCAGCCGGTGGAGCAAGTGTTGTTGTTGCACCACCATCAACCGCCCATGTCAGGAATTCTGTGATAGATACACCACATGCCTGCAAAGTACCAACGGCATTGGCGCCGGTTGTAAGTGTTTGTGATACCGGG
>JAFDXA010000092.1 GCA_018268185.1 Bacteroidota bacterium | reverse complement strand
TACCGTGCTCCAGATGAAGGGCAGTAGTTTTTTTCTCCGGGTCTTTTCATCGTCAGCCCAGTATTTTTTAAAAATGTAAGCGCTGTCCCACTGGTTGAATTTGCTGTTGTTAGCAATGGCGCTGTCCATTCCTTTAAACAGTTCCTGCCAGCGAAAACCATCCGTAGTTATGATGATAAGATTCTCTGCTTTTTGTGCAAAAGCTGTTGCAGAAAGAAAACAGCAGGCTATCAAAATCCTTTTCATGGTATGCTTATTTACAAGGCTGACAAAATCGTTCTTATTTTTTTTACTTCTTCAGTATCTACTGAAACAGACTGTAGTGTTTCTTTCAATCTTTGCTGAAGAAAATCCATCCTGCTCTTGCTATTGATCCTGGCAGAAGTATGAAATTCATGTGCTTTGGTCCGGTTGGCAATTTCGCCAATATTATCCGACCTTATTCCGCTTCCGGGCATAATAACAATTCTTTCATCTGCTTTTTCTATGAGGGAAGCTATGAGGCTCGCCCCCTGCATGGCGTCCGGTTCAAGGCCTGATGTAAGTATTCTTTCAAAACCGCATTCAATAATATCTTCCAAGGCAGTAAACGGATCCTTTGTTCTGTCGAAGGCCCTGTGAAATGTAACTCCCATGGGAAAAGCGATCTCAACCAACTGGCTGCACCTTCTTTTATCAACTGTGCCATCTGCGTTAAGCGAGCCGGTAACCACACCGTCGCAACCAAGTTTTTTGCAGACAAGAATATCCGTCTTCATGATCTCGAACTCATCATCAGTATAAAGAAAATCTCCTCCACGTGGCCTGATGATCGGGTAGAGATCGATGTTCAGTTTTTTTCTTGCAGCTTTGATGAAACCATAAGAAGGGGTGGTGCCACCTTCGCCCGGGCCATCGCACAATTCGATCCTGTTGGCTCCTGCTTCCTGCGCCAGCGTGCAGCTTTCGATGTTAAATCCAATTACTTCAAGAAGAAATTCCATGACTGATGATGCTGTTTTAATTACCAGATGTCCTGTAGGCGGTTAAATTTCAGGCTCTTTATTTTCAGTGCTTCGGGAGCCTCTATCTGTATGTTGGTAAAGTCGTCGTTCGGAAAAAAGATACCGGTCATAACCGTCAGTCCATTATCTGCAAACAATTCAACCGATGCATTGTCGATGAATAAAGTCAGGTAGGTATCATTTCCCTGCGCTATTCTTGGTGCAACAGATTTCTTTGTAAACCCATTGTAGAAATCGTGTATGCCGGCTTCACTGCGGTCGATATAATATTGATTGGCCTGTTGATCGTAACCGATCACAACTTTTTCTCCTTTTGAATTAGAAAGTACGATGCTGAATGTTTTGATCTGGTCGGAAGCCATGCTTAAACGGGCAGGCCCTTTTAATTTCTTTACTTTATCGGTAAGGTTGAATTTTGTTGTAGAGAAACTTTCGGCTATAAACGGCGGCTCTGCGAACAGGTTATAATTTTCTATTGGTTTGGAAGCTACATAATATTCTGTTCCGATTTTCCGCAGTGATAATTCACGGGGTATCGTCATGGCGCTTCTCCACGGGTAAGTTGGAACCCTGGTAGCATACAGCCAATTGCCCATCCAGCCGAGGAATATTTTTCTTTTCCCGGTATTGCTCCATGTTACGCCGGCATAATCATCAGGGCCGTAATCAAGCCATTTTGTTGTTGTTTGATTGCTGCTGAATTTTGTTCCATCAAAATCACCAATGAAATATTGTGTGGCCGAGCCTTCATTCGGGCCACCGGGATTGATACTTACGAGCAATACCCATACATCACGCCCATTGTCATCAAGCGGAAACAGGTCTGGACATTCCCATACGCCTCCATGAGCCCCATTTTCCTTTCCGAATTCACTTTCCTTTGTCCATTGCTTCAGATCTTTTGAAGAATAAAAACTGATGCGGTCCTGCGTAGCCAAAGTCATGATCCATTTTTGCTGCGGTTCGTACCAGGATACTTTTGGGTCGCGGAAGTCACGGATGCCCGGGTTCTTCAAAACAGGATTGCCTTCATACTTGGTCCATGTTTTCCCTTCATCCAGGCTAAAAGCAATGCTTTGGTTCTGATAATCGATCCTTCCCGATGCATCTCCTTTCGGATCATGATGTGTGAAGATCGCTACCAATGCTGTTTTACCTGCTTTACCAAAACCTGAACTGTTGTTTACATCAGCAACCACACTTCCTGAAAAGATATATCCCAGGCTATCGGGATACAAGGCAACAGGTTCATGATCCCAATGAACAAGATCTTTGGAAGTAGCATGCCCCCAATGCATAGGGCCCCAAACCATACTGTCGGGATAATACTGGTAGAACAGGTGGTAAGTGTTATTGAAAAACACCATTCCGTTCGGGTCATTCATCCAGTTGGCTTTTTGCGAAAAATGTAACTGGGGCCGGTGCGGTTCCCGGTAAAGCTTGTATTTCTGTTGCTGTGCTTCAGCTGATAAACCCAGGCATAGTAAAACTGCAGGAATGAGGTTGTATAATTTCATCGGAAATAAATTCAGCGTTAAATTAAAAATTTGGAAGGGTGAATGATATTCTCTTTTTCACTTCGTACAGAAAATACAAATCCCTGTTGAACAGCGTAAGCACCGTATTCACCTTTTTTGTTCATGGCCAGGAATCCTACCTGCAATGTTTTTGCTTTTTCCCTGTTTCGGTTCACAATTCTTTCTACGGCTTTCCGGCAGGCAACTTCCGGCTTATATCCCTGCCGCATGAATTCAACTACAAGGTGTGTACCGCAGATACGTATCACTTCTTCACCTACACCGCTGCTGGTGGCAGCACCCACTTCATTGTCAACAAAAAGTCCGGCGCCGATAACAGGGGAGTCGCCCACACGCCCATGAATTTTAAAAGCCATACCGCTGGTAGTAACAGCGCCTGATAGATTGTTGCTTTTATCGAGAGCAATCAAACCCATGGTATCATGATTGGGATTGCCATCATCAAAAAAAGCAGGAGCAAAAGGGCCATTCGTTTTCCTGTTCTCAATATTGATCACGGGATTGTATTCACTTTTTTTGAGCCATTCCTTGTAGGCTTTTTCTGCATCGGCCGAAAGTGTGGCGGGCTCTTTGACAAAACCGTTTTCCAGGGCAAATTGCTGGGCCCCGTTGCCAACAAGCAGCACATGCGGTGTTTTTTCCATCACTTTCCTGGCAACAGATACGGGATGTTTTATCTGTTCGAGTCCGGCCACAGCCCCGCAATTAGCCTTTTCATCCATAATGCAGGCATCCAGCGTAACAATGCCATCGCGATCGGGGAAACCTCCCAATCCAACACAG
>JAFDXA010000091.1 GCA_018268185.1 Bacteroidota bacterium | reverse complement strand
TCATTGAGCACACCGGGTATCAGCCTGCCGATCGCATCGGTTAAAACTGCGGCGGCCAATTCGCCCCCACTCAATACATAGTCGCCGATAGAAATTTCTTTTGTTACAAAATGATCGCGGAAGCGTTGATCAACTCCTTTGTAATGACCGCATATCATCAGCAGGTTTTTTTTCAGGGAGAACTGGTTGGCCATTTGCTGGTTGAACTGCCCGCCATCGGGAGTAAGATAGATCACTTCATCATATACAATGTTTTTCTGAAGAGATTCAACAGCATTCACCAATGGCTCTATCATCATTACCATGCCTGCGCCGCCACCAAACTGGTAGTCATCAACCTGTGCCCTGGCATAAGTAGTATGATCTCTGAGGTTGATCACGTTCACTTCCAGCAATCCTTTCTCTCTTGCCCGTTTCATAATGGAATGGGCAAACGGACTGCTGAGCAGGTCTGGAACTACCGATATGATATCAATTCTCATCTTGAACTTTATTCTGATATTTTGTATGCTGCAAAATAATTTCCCTTGCAGTAAATGATTTATTCTTCCCCGGCTCCTTTGCTCCAATCGCCGCCAATGAATTCATCAATATCCCGCTTTTGTTTTTTGGTTGGCCGGCCGATCTTGCTCATCCGTTTACCGGTATGAAATACAGCCGATTGAAATTTGATCCTTTCTATTTCTTCAGCAGGTGTTATGTCGAGGTAAAATTTAATGGCTTCGCTGTATTGCACCCGGTTGTGCAATAAGCCGGTAACTTTGATAAGCGATTTCTTGTTCTCTGTTTTTACTTCATATTCATCATCTATGGAAACAGGTTTGGCCGCTTTGGCGGCATTGCCATTATACTTTACTTTTCCCTTATCACAGGCAGCAGCAGCCTGTGCCCGGGTTTTGAACAGCCTGATGGCCCACAGGTATTTATCCAGTCTCAGTTTTTCTTTTTCCATAACCGTTGTGTGGCAACAAAATTAGCTTCTTTTTACAGCAATGGTAATATGCCAAATGGCTATTTGCTTATTTTTATGCAAATATCAAATACATATGAACAGGAGAATATCATTGTTACTGGTCGTTTTGTTTGCAGCCATACAGCTTGTTACTGCACAGCGACGCATCAACTGGACCGCCGACGGGTTGGCTTACACCAAATTCAAAGATGGAAATATTGTAAGGGTTGATCCAAAAACGGATGCAGAAACCATTGTTGTGAAGAAAGAGCAGTTAACACCTGCTGGAGAAACTGCATTGGCTCCGCAATCGTTTGATTACAGCGCCGATTTTTCTAAAATGCTGTTGTTCACCAATACGGCAAAAGTATGGCGTTATAAAACCCGTGGAGATTACTGGGTGCTTAATCTTTCAAACAATGAATTGAAAAAACTCGGTAAAGGGTTGCCTGCTCAATCACTGATGTTTGCCAAATTCTCACCCAACGGTAAAATGGTGGCTTATGTGAGTGAACATAATATTTTTACAGAAGACCTGGGAACAGGGATCATAAGAAAATTAACAACAGACGGAACCCGCAAACTTATCAACGGAACTTTCGATTGGGTATACGAAGAAGAGTTCGGTTGCCGCGATGGTTTCCGCTGGAGCCCTGAGAGCAACCAGATCTCATTCTGGCAGGTGGATGCAAACAAGATCCGTGATTATTATATGCTGAATACAACCGATTCCAATTATTCACGTGTAATACCTGTAGAATATCCAAAAGTAGGAGAAGCGCCTTCACCGGTTAAGATCGGGGTTATTGCCCTGTCCAATGGTTTTATCCGCTGGATGAATATTGAAGGCGATCCGCAACAGCATTATCTCCCACGCATGGAGTGGAGTGGTAATAACGAGCTGATCGTTCAGCAGCTCGATCGCAAACAGCAGGAGAGCAAACTGATCTACTGCAATACGATTGATGGAACCAGCCGCACTTTCTGGGCTGAGAATGATGAAGCATGGGTTGATCTCAATGCCAGTGATCCGGCAGGATGGAACTGGATAAACAAAGGCCAGGAATTCATCTGGATCAGTGAGAAAGACGGCTGGAGGCATATCTATAAGATCAGCCGCGATGGTAAAACCGTTACCTTGCTTACAAACGGGGCTTATGATATCGGTGATATCAAAGCCATTGATGAAAAGAACAATGCTGTTTATTTTACAGCATCACCCAACAATGCAACCCAGTTGTACCTGTACAGGGCAAAGCTTGATGGAAAACCTTCGGGCAAAAAGGGTATAGACGCAGAACTGGTAAGTGATGCCGCATTGCAGGGTTACCACGAATACAATATTTCACCCACTGCGAAAGTTGCCATGCATTCTTTCAGCAACCACAATACGCCGCCGGTGAAAGAATGGATTGGTCTGCCCGAAAATAAACCCCTGAATACATCTAAAACGATCGCCGGAAGTATTAAGACTGACAAGGATATTGATGTTGAGTATATTAAAATTACTACGGAAGACAATATCCTGCTGGATGCATGGATCAACAAACCAAAGAATTTTGATGCCAGGAAGAAATATCCTGTTGTGCTGTATGTATATGGAGAGCCTGCAGCAACCACAACAGATGATATGTACGGTAATCACAATAATTTCCTCTACAATGGCGATATGAGTGCAGATGGTTATGTACAGGTTGCCATTGATAACAGGGGAACACCGGCATTGAAAGGAGCAGCCTGGCGCAAATCTATTTACAAGCGCATCGGTGATGTGAATATCCGCGATATGGCAATGGGCTTTAAAAAAATCCTTGAATACCCATATATCGATAAAGAAAGAACTGCTGTATGGGGATGGAGCGGAGGCGGATCTTCAACACTCAACCTGATGTTCATGTATCCTGATATGTTTAAAACCGGTATCGCCATTGCAGCCGTTGGCAACCAGTTGAACTATGATAATATTTACCAGGAAAGGTATATGGGGCTGCCACAGGAAAATCGTGATGCATTTGTAAAGAATTCACCCATCAGCCGTGTACAGGGATTAAAAGGAAACCTGCTGTATATACATGGCACCGGTGATGACAATGTACATTACAGCAATGCAGAACAATTGCTCAACGAACT
>JAFDXA010000090.1 GCA_018268185.1 Bacteroidota bacterium | reverse complement strand
GAATATGGTGAACGGAAATGGTAGGGCTTATTTAATTTCTTCGTAATCAATATAATCGCCTGGAGGAGGTGCAACCGGGGATGATTGCTGCTTTGTATATTGAGGGTTTGAAGCGGCCTGTTGCTCCTGCTGCATACGTTGGGAAGCCTCGTCCATTTTTCTTTTTACCTGTTTGGTCGTTTGGTATACAGGGATGATGAACTCAAATATCAACTTGTAGAGGAGATATATCACGAAAAGCTCAAAAAGTACTCTGATGATGCTCATATAACAAAGGTATGCAGGCAATAAAATATGTTCCTGTTAATTTTTTAGCCCCGGGAAATACAGTATTTGGCCGGTAAAAGGAAGCGGTGTATATTTGCATTGGAAAAAGACAGAATAGAAGGGAGCCGGGGGTTCCCTTCTTCTTTTATAACTACTTATGAGCCTGGAAAACCAGATAGAAACGATAAAAGGCCTCCTGCAGCCATTGCTGACCGATGATATTTTCCTGGTAGAGATCAGGGTAAAGCCGACAAATAATGTGAAAGTATACCTGGATGCCGATAGCGGACTGGGGATTGAAAAATGCATACGCATCAACAGGGCGCTGTACAAGGCGATCGAGGAAAAAAACATATTCCTGGAGGGAGATTTCTCACTCGAAGTGTCAAGCCCGGGAATAGATGAACCGCTTAAACTGCACCGACAGTACGTAAAGAATATTGGCCGCGATGTTGAAGTGACCCTGAAAGATGAATCGAAGAAATCCGGCAAACTGGTTGCAGTAAACGATGAGGCTATAGAAATTGAGTACAAAGAAGGAAAAAATAAAAAGGCAGTGGTAAAGCAGGAAACCATTGCAATAGAAGCAATAAAACAAATTAAAGTTCAAATAAAATTTTAACAACAAAACCCCCTGCCGGTGGGGATTGGAAGAAAGCCGGTGTGGTATATGGCAAGTATTAACTTAATTGACTCCTTCCAGGAATTCAAAGATGCGGAAAACATTGATCGTCCAACATTGATGAAAGTAATGGAAGACGTATTCAAAACACTTATCCGTAAAAAGTACGGAAGTGATGAGTGTTTCGATGTGATCGTGAACGACCAGAAAGGTGACCTTGAGATATTCCGTCGTCGTACCATCGTAGAAGATGATGACCTGTACAATACCCTTACCGAAATTGAATACAAAGACGCCATTAAAATAGAACCGGATTACCAGGTTGGTGAAGAGTTGTATGAAGAAGTGGATATTCAAAAGGAATTCGGCCGCCGTGCCATCCTCGCCGGTAAACAAACGCTGGCTGCAAGGATCAACGACCTTAAAAAGAACATTCTTATCAAAAAATATGAAGACCGTGTAGGAGAAATCGTGAGCGGTGAAGTTTACCAGGTCTGGAAAAAAGAAGTGCTCATCCTTGATGAAGATGGTAATGAAATGCTGTTGCCAAAGTCAGAACAGATCCCAACAGATTATTTCAAAAAAGGTGAAAGTGTGAGAGCTGTTGTAAAAAAAGTTGAACTCAAAAACAACCAGGCTGTTATCATACTTTCCCGTACCAGTCCTTCCTTCCTGGAAAAATTACTGGAAATAGAAGTACCGGAAATATTCGATGGATTGATCGTGGTTAAGAAGATCGTTCGCGACCCGGGAGAAAGAGCAAAAGTGGCCGTAGAAAGCTACGACGACAGGATCGACCCGGTTGGCGCCTGCGTAGGTATGAAAGGAAGCCGTATTCATGGTATTGTGCGTGAGCTGAAAAATGAAAACATCGATGTTATCAACTGGACTGCCAATACACAACTGCTGATCCAGCGTTCACTTACACCGGCCAAGATCACCAGCATTGAAATGGATACAGAAAAACAACATGCCAATGTTTACCTTAAACCCGATCAGGTTTCACTGGCCATCGGTCGCCGCGGTGTAAACATCAAGCTTGCATGCGAATTAACCGGATACGAGATTGATGTATTCCGCGATAATGAAGGAG
Organism: Bacteroidota bacterium; assembly: GCA_018268185.1. Classification (GTDB taxonomy): domain Bacteria; phylum Bacteroidota; class Bacteroidia; order Chitinophagales; family Chitinophagaceae; genus Ferruginibacter. The sequence continues at coordinate 4,338 of JAFDXA010000090.1, read as the reverse complement.
AAGAAGAAGACTTCGATATTAACCTCGAAGAATTCTCTGATGAGATCGAAGGTTGGGTGATCGATGAATTGAAGCGTATCGGTTGCGATACAGCCCGCTCTGTACTCGACCTCACAGCTGAAGAGCTGGAGCGCAGAACAGATCTCGAAAAAGAAACCATTGTGGATGTTAGAAGAATATTGCAGGAAGAATTCGATAGAGAATAATGATGAGCGAACAGGATGAATAATCATTCATCACGGTCACACATCATCTTTATAATTAACAGAACAATAAAGCAAATTCTGCCCGACATGTTCAGGCAGTAACAACAACGAATGTCAGAAGTAGTAACAAATACACCCAGATTGATGGCGGCCGCCAAGGAGTTTAATATTGGTAAAGATACCCTTATCGACTTCCTGGTGAATAAAGGTTTCGACAGCGATGATCTGAAACCTACATCCAAACTCACGGAACAGATGTACCGTGTATTGCAGGCGGAGTTCCAGCAGGACAAAGCCGCAAAACAAAAAGCAGAACAGATCGACCTGCCAAAAGGCGCAGGAGGTGAGGCCAAGAAAAAGCGCGACGAAGAAGATCTCTCTTTCAAAAAGAAAGAAGAAAAAGCAAAGCCGAAAGAAGAAGCCCCCGCAGTTGAAGCGAAAACAGAAACAGCTCCGGCAGAACCCAAACCGGAGGTAAAGGAGGAAAAAGAACCTGCATCTAAAGAACAGGTAGTTTCCAAAATAAATGCCCCGGAACTGGAAGGCCCGAAGGTGCTTGACAAGATAGACCTCGATGCCATTGATTCTTCTACAAGGCCGAAGAAAACAACAAAGAAAGATGCTGAAAAGTCCAAAGCCGCATCGGAAGAAGAGGTTACTAAAGTAAAACCGGCGGCACAAGAACAAGAGAAAGAAGTTGCAACTCCGGCGCCGGCAGAAGAGGAAAACAACGCTGTAGCTGAACCTCCGATGATCGAAAATATTCAGGCTGAAAAAATTACCGGGCCAAAGATCCTTGGTAAGATCGATCTGCCGGTTGACAGCGATACCCGTCCGAAAAAAGATCAGGGAGATGCTAAACACAAACGCAAACGGATCCCGATAGAGAAAAAACCGGGAACAGGTTTCCAGGGCGGGCAGGGAACCGGCTTTCAGCCAAGAGGAAACAGACCTATACCGGATGGGAGGTCAGGCGGCGGCCAGGGAAGGCCACAACAGGGAGGCAACCGTTTCCAGAAACCAGGCCATGGTACCGGTAAACGTGAAGAAAAAATTATCGACGAAAAAGAGATACAGGAAAAACTCAAACAAACGCAGGCAAAACTGGCTGGCGCAAGCGGAAGAGGAAAAAGCCTCAAAGCAAAATACCGTAAAGCCAAGCGTGAGGAAATGGCCGAACAAATGGGTGCCGAATCTTCAGACAGCAACAAACTCCAGGTTACGGAATTTATTTCTGTTAGTGAACTGGCCGGCCTCATGGAAGTGAGCTTCGCAGATGTGATCAGTAAATGTATGAGCCTTGGCATCATGGTTTCTATTAACCAGCGCCTGGAAGCCGACGTTATTGAACTGGTTGCCGGCGAATTTGGTTATGAAGTTGAATTTATCGGTGTTGATGATGCCGCAGAAATGGATGGCGAAGAAGATGTGGATGCACCGGAAGACCTGAAGCCAAGACCTCCTATCGTTACCATCATGGGACACGTTGATCACGGTAAAACATCATTGCTCGACTATATCCGTCACACCAACGTAATTGCGGGTGAAGCCGGAGGTATCACACAGCATATAGGCGCTTACGAGGTAACGACTAAAGATGGCCGTGCCATTACCTTCCTCGATACACCGGGCCACGAAGCGTTTACGGCCATGCGTGCCCGTGGTGCCAAGGTAACAGATATTGCAGTGATCGTGGTTGCAGCTGATGATGCTGTGATGCCTCAAACAAAAGAAGCTATATCACATGCCCAGGCTGCTTCTGTGCCGATGATATTTGCAATCAATAAAGTGGATAAAGATGGTGCAAATCCTGAAAAGATCAAGGAACAGCTGGCTGCTATGAATATTCTTGTTGAGAGCTGGGGTGGTAAATACCAGAGCCAGGAAATCAGCGCCAAAAAAGGATTGAACATCGATCTGCTGCTGGAAAAAATATTACTCGAAACAGATATCCTCGAACTGAAAGCCAATCCCGACAGGCAGGCTTCAGGAACCATTATTGAAGCTTCGCTCGATAAAGGCCGCGGTTATGTGGCAACAATACTTGTACAGAACGGAACACTGAAGCAGGGCGATATGATCGTTTCAGGCCAGTATTTCGGTAAGGTAAAAGCAATGTACAATGAACGTAATCAGCGTGTGGAAGTAGCACCTCCGTCAACACCGGTATTGATACTTGGTTTGAATGGCGCACCACAGGCCGGTGAAACATTCAAGGTATACGAGAATGAAGCCGAAGCAAGAGAAACAGCATACAAACGCGGGCAAATACTTCGTGAACAGGGTATGCGTGCTAAAAAGCACATTACGCTGGATGAGATCGGCCGCCGTCTTGCTCTTGGAAACTTCAAAGAACTGAACGTAATCATTAAGGGCGACGTGGATGGTTCCGTAGAAGCTTTGAGTGATTCATTACAGAAACTCAGCACAGAAGAGATCGTGGTGAAAGTGATACACAAAGGCGTGGGTGCCATTACAGAAAGTGATGTTACCCTTGCAAATGCATCTGATGCGATCATTATCGGTTTCAATGTTCGTCCTTCTATGCAGGCCAACAGGCTCGCTCAGAACGAATCCATTGAGATCAAACTTTATTCGATCATCTATAATGCCATCGAAGAGATCAAGAGTGCGATGGAAGGTATGCTTGAGCCAAGCGTGGAAGACAAGATACTTGCCAACGTTGAGATCAGGGAAACCTATCGCTTCGATAAAGCAACCGTTGCCGGTTGTTATGTTCTGGACGGAAAAATCGCACGTAACAACAGGGTTCGGCTTGTTAGAGACGGTATCGTTATTTTCACCGGTGAACTTGCCAGTTTAAAACGTTATAAAGATGACGTGAAGGAAGTAGCATCCAACATGGAATGCGGTCTCGTGATCCGAAATTACAACGACGTTAAAGTTGGCGATATCGTAGAAGCATTTGAAGAAACAGAAGTTAAACGGACTTTATAATGTGATATGTTAGCGGGTTTAAAAGTTAAAGGTTCAGCATGTCTTTTAGCTTTTAAACCCTTAATTTTTTTATTTACAAAAGCCAACAAATATTTGTTAAATGAGCGTTGGGCCTGTATTCCTTGCTGATACAGCCATAATTTTACCAAATTCAATCTGTTAATTGATTTCTGATGAAAAATAGAATATTCCTCACTGTTTTATTCCTTTGTTCACTTACCGCAGTTTGGGCACAACCCAAAAAGGTACTTGCGGATAAAATAGTGGGTGTCGTGGGAAACAAGATCGTTTTGAAAAGTGATATCGATAACAGTCTCCTGGATATGCAGCGCCAGGGAATGGAATTACCTCCGGATGCCCGTTGTCTTACACTGGAACAGAATATGGGTATCAAAGCGCTTGTATTGCAGGCAGAAAAAGATTCTCTCCCGGTAACAGATGAAGAAATTGAATCGGATATTGATAACCAGATCCGTTACTTCATAAGCCAGTACGGATCCAAAGATGAATTGGAAAAAGTTGCCGGCAAATCGGTTTATCAACTGAAAGAGGATTTTAAAGAAGGGTTCCGCGATCGTAAGCTGGCTGCTGCCATGCGGAACAAAATTGTTGATGATGTAAAGATTACGCCAAACGAAGTAAAAGCATACTTTGATAAAATTCCGGTTGATAGCCTGCCTTTGTATGAAAGTGAAGTAGAAGTAGGCCAGGTCGTACTGTATCCCAAAGCGGCAAGGGATGCTGAAGAATATTGCATCGAACAACTGCAGACGTATAAAAAACAGATTGAGGGCGGAAAGAGTTTTGCGAGTATGGCTTCCCTGTACTCTGATGATCCAGGAAGCAAAGACAAAGGTGGCCAGTATGAAATCAACCGTAACCAGAAAGACCTGGATGCTACCTGGCTGAACAAAGCGTTTACTTTGAAAGAGGGCCAGGTTTCGAACCCATTCAAAACAAAGTTTGGCTATCATATCATTCAACTGGTAAGCCGTGCAGGTGATGATGCGGTTGTACGTCACATTCTTAAAATACCTCCTGTTACCCAATTTGAAATGAAAGGAGGCTTTGATAAGCTTGACTCCATCAGGGCCAGGCTCATTGCAGGCACCATGGATTTCGGAACTGCCGTGAATAAATACAGTGAAGATGAGGCCAGTAAGTTTACTGCCGG
>JAFDXA010000008.1 GCA_018268185.1 Bacteroidota bacterium | reverse complement strand
GAGGGTGCGTATGGCGGATTTCTGGCGGATTTAGGATATGTTAAAGATCTATTAAAAAAAGTAAATAGTGTTTGTTCTAAATCTGAATGTTTAATTGCTGATGAGATGTTGGTTTTATTAATTAAGCTTAGCATTCGTGCTCAATCCGCTAATTTATCGCCGGAATTGTTAATGGCATTAGTGCAGTCAAAAATTTGGCCAAGTTTGAGGGGATTAGGCATGGCTGCGCATTTGCCGGATCCGGCAATACGCACAGTTGCATTTGTGTCTTTGGCAGAAGAGTTAATAGGAACTTTACGACTGCAAGCACTCAATCAAGCACTTGCGTCTGTTCTTTTAGTAGAGGACGAGTTGTGGCGAGTGCAAATGTTAATTTTTTTAGCCGGTCAACTTTCTGGTAATCAACGCAGACATACGCTCGCACAAATTTTATCGATCATTGGCACTCAAGAAAAGAATCTGCTAATGAGTAAAGAGCGTGCTTGTTTATTAATTGATTTTAGTAAACTATTGGCCGATGAGCCATTGCTGCTTGCTAAAGCAATTGATGCCGGATCATCACTGAGAAGTGATAAGTGGCGCATTATTGCTTTAATGTTTCTAGGATTTCAATTATCTGACAATCAGCGATTGTTTTTTTTAAGTACAATTTTATTTGAGATAAAAGATATTGTGGATGAATATGATCGTTATGAAATAATTGTTGCTGTAGCAAGTCGTTTGTTAGGCGAACCGATATTGCTTACAAGTGCATTCGAAATTGTCTCTGACTTTAAAGATAACTTTCTGCAAGTACGGGCACTCATTGCTATTGCTCGTCAAATGACCGGAGATTTACGTCAACAGACACTTGACGTTGCCTTCAAAATTTCCTTGCTAATTAAGGATTCACGCCGTGCAGTTGTGTTTGCTGAGTTGTCAGAGTTATTAGACAACAGTTCACGTCAACAAGTGCTTGTCCATTGTATTGATGCTGTGCCAATTGTTACTGATGAAGTATATCGTGCTGAAGTAATTGTGGCTTTGGTTGGTAAATTATCGAATGAGTTTGACTTGTTCGATAAAGCGTTGGTACTTGCATCAAATATAGAAAACGTAGGCGCACGTGCTCAAGCGGTGGCTGCAATTGCAGAGAATTTGCCAAGTCAGTCTGTTTTGTTGAATAAAGCAAGTGAGATAGCCTGTGGAATTGATAGCGCAGTAGAGCGAGTTCAAGCATTAGTAGCAATAGCATCTCGGCAGAGTGCTGAAGATAAAATTCATACCTTATCTAATGCGTTACAGTCAATTGATTTTATTGAAAATGAAAAGCGCCGCGCTGAATCATTGGTAAGTGTTATTAGGCTTTTGTCTGGGGAGTCGGCCTTGTGTTCGCAAGTATTGTTAATAATTAAAAGAATCAATGATGAAGATTGTCTTGTCATGGTTTTGGCATCTGTTGCTGAACAACTTGTTGGTAATCATAAACTGCTTGCATTGGTTCTTGATTTAGCGGATGCCATAAAAGGTGAAGGGAAGCGCGTTAGAGCGTTAGTAAAAATTGCGGGATGTTTGAGCGATGATTCAATATTAATTTCCAAAGCACTTGCTATAACAGTAGCTGTCAGAGATGAGGAGGCTCGTTCTCTTGCTTTAGTTGCTTTGAGTAACTGGATGTGTAATGAGAAACGTCAGAATATTTTAAATAAGGCTTTTCAATATGCTTGCTTAATCGGAAATGAAAGAGCTCGAAGTCATGCGTTTGTCGCAGTAGCTGGACTGTCGAGTCGTGAACAACGTCGCTTAGTGTTGTCGCAGGCTATAGATGTGGTAAAACAAATCGGTGATCAAGCAACGTGCGGGAATGCGTTAATCGAGATCACAAAGCATTTGGAGGATGAACCAAAATTAATTGTGCAGGCGTTATCCGCTGCAACATTTATTGTTAATAAAAACATCAATTGTCAAGTTGTTGCCGCTATTGCAGACAAGGCAAGTGGGGGAGTTCGCATAAATGCTGTAAATTCAGTGCTTGCAACTGTAAGGAGCAGTTCTTCAAAAGAAGAAGGCATAGAGGGATTAATTAGTGTTATTGGGGTGATTGATAGAAAGCGGCGTGAGCAAATAATTGAATTTGTTCTAACGGAAATTTCTGGATTAAGTAGCGATTATTGGCGTGCACAAACTTTGTCTGCCCTTACTGAACATCTTGCTGATTATCCATGTTTTATTGATAAAGCATATTCTTTGGTGGCCGAAATTGTTAATAAGCGATTGCGTGGTAAAGCAATGGCTACAATTGCTATAAATATGACTGGCCAACGGCAATTGCAGGTGTTTACGAAGGCGCTCACATTGATTAGTTCAATCTATAGCGACTCTGATCGTGCAGAAGGATTAGGTTATTTAATGAAGTATATATTTAACATTCCGAATCTTGCTGCTCAGGCGATATCGGTAGCAGTAAAAATTGATTCTCATATTTCTCGCGCATCTGCATTGATCGAAATGTTGAAATATTTGAATGATGGTAAGTTGCTTGCTCAAGTGGTTGATTCAGCTAGAGAAATAACTGATGATCTGCGACGTGCCAATGTTCTGATTTCAATTGTTGCTAAATCTGAAGGAATTTTGCGTGCGCAGATTTTGCATGAAGCTTTCGCGTCAATTATTGCAATCAAATACGAGAGTGGTAGAGTGGAAGCTTTAAAAAATATTGCAGGACAAATTGCTTATGAGGTGGATTTGTTAGATGAGTTTTTTGATGAGATATGTAAAATAAAAAAAGCTGATGACTTTAATGAAATCGTTAAATCTTTTTTGCAGGAATGGGTTTCTGAAATTAATTACTCTTATTTTGCACGCATCCTTGAAATCTCCGAAAAATTCGGTCGTGCAAGTTTTCTTGAACTAATTCCTTATCTTCAATGCTCTATCAACGCGCTTGGCGGCCATAATGCCGTCGAAGGCACCGCGCAAGCCATCATCGACACCGCCGAATGGTGGCCGTGAGCGTCGTTGCCGGTGGTTTCCGGCCGGTCTGGCGGGTTGCGCCCAAAAGCAAAGGCCGGCCGTCTTGCGACGACCGGCCCGAATACATCCTGGCCCTTCCGTGGGCCACCGGCTCCGCCGGGGGTCCCTGGCTATCCCTGCGCCGGCTCGTCCGGATG
>JAFDXA010000089.1 GCA_018268185.1 Bacteroidota bacterium | reverse complement strand
ATTCATAGGGAGTATTTTATCGTAACCAAAATAGCTGCTGATGAAAGCTTCATACTCTCCCAAGAGATTGCTGTGAAAAGCCCTGGATGTTAATGTGAGTTGCTGTGCCTGTTCTGTGAGGGCATTGATGATCGTTGGGTGACAATGCCCCTGGTTCACGGCTGAATAACCACTCAGGAAATCATAATATCGTTTGTCATCAACATCCCATACATATACGCCCTGGCCTTTTTTTAAAACCACGGGTAGGGGATGATAGTTGTGGGCGCCGTATTTTTCTTCGAGATCAAGATAACGTTGTGTATTCGGACTAACAGAAATAGTTGATTGCATAAAATGTTTTTTAGCTAAGCAAAAAGGTTGATAGAAATAAATCAGAAACAGAAAAATCCCGCTGTGGGAGTAATAGAATATTATCCTCGATGATTGAGGAGGTCGAGGTTGTTACTCAAAAAAGCCTGTATCGTAGAAGTGTTATTGATAGGGCGAAGATAGAAACTTAAACCCATTTATAAAAGTACTCAGCAGGAAAATTTAAATCTGGCAATAACTCTTTTTCAAAAATACCGAATACGGTACTGCCGCTCCCGCTCATAGCAGCATACAAAGCTCCTTCTGCCAGCATTTTAGACTTGATCGCAGCTATTGCAGGGTGGGCTGCTGAAACAGGTTTTTCGAAATCGTTATCAATTCTATCCTGCCATTGCGCAACAGGGAGTTTGATAAGTTCCCTGAGATCATGGCTTTTGGCGCCGGGTGTTAACTGCGAAAATGCCCAACCGGTATTAATATGAATGCCGGGATTTACAAGTAATATTTTATAGGCAGACAGGTCGAGTACAACTTCTTCAAGCATTTCACCACGCCCGGTTGCATAGCATGGTTTATTTATTATAAAAAAAGGGCAGTCACTCCCAAGCTGTAAAGAATAGTTGATCAACTGTTGGCGGTTAAGCCCCAGCTCAAAAGTTTCATTCAACATCCGCAATGCGAATGCTGCGTCGGCAGATCCTCCCCCCAATCCGGCTCCCATAGGCAGTGCTTTGTGAAGATGCATTTTTACTGATGGCATTGCCGGGAAATCTTGTTTAAGTAAGTGATAAGCTTTCACACAGAGATTGTCTGTAGTATTCCCCGGTATCACCAACCCGGTTTGGGAATAAGTGATGTCAGTATCAGCAGATTTATTACTGATTACTTCTAGAGCATCTTTCCAGTTGATTGGATAAAAAATGGTTTCAAGATTGTGAAAACCATCCGGCCTTTTGTTGATGATATTAAGCCCGATATTAATCTTGCAATTCGGAAAGGCAACCATGTAGTGAGCATTAATAATTCGCAATTAATAATCCATCTGATGAATTATTTCTTCTCCCGGCTTTTGATCTCATCCCTGATGGCGATTGCCCTGATATAATCTTCGTGTTCGAGCACTTCATTCAGCAGGGTGTTGAGTTCTTCGAGGCTCATGGTCTTTAAGTTGTCTTTGCTTCCTGTCTCGGTGGTCACGGGAGCACCCGCACTGGCTTTTCGCTGATCATCTTCCATCAGTACGCCGGCCTGGTCGAGGATGTTTTCGTATGTATAGATCGGGCAGCCGAATCTTACGGCTAATGCCAATGCATCAGAAGTACGTGAATCAATTTCAACTGTATCACTGGAAGAACTGCAGACAAGCTTTGAGTAGAATATTCCTTCCTGCAGGTCGTTGATCACGATCTCATGTAATTCAACATTGAAGGCAAGCATGAAATTCTTCATCAGGTCATGGGTGAGGGGGCGGCTTGGATTCATCCTTTCAAGAGCAACAGCAATAGCCTGTGCTTCAAAGCCACCGATCACAATAGGTAAGCGGCGAAGCCCGTTAATCTCGCCCAGCACAACAGCATAGGAATGTGTTTGGGTAATACTATGCGAAAGCGCCACGATTTCCAGTTCGATCTTTTTCATCCGGGGGTCGACTTATTTGTACAAATATAAAAACAAATGCCTTTCAAATATAGTAGAAAGGCATTTATGAACTGATTAAAATTCTGTGCTTTATGCTGATTTCAGTTTTTTAACTGCATCAATGATCTTGGGCATAACTTCAAAGGCATCACCCACAATACCATAATCTGCAGCTTTGAAGAAAGGAGCTTCCGGATCTTTGTTGATCACCACAATGGTTTTACTGCGGTTCACACCGGCCAGGTGTTGAATGGCGCCCGAAATACCAATAGCAATATAAAGATTGGGAGCGATGGCCAAACCGGTTTGTCCAACATGCTCATGGTGTGGCCTCCAGTGTGTATCAGCTACCGGCCTGCTGCAGGCAGTTGCTGCGCCCAGTAAAGCGGCAAGGTCGGTAACAAGATTCCAGTTCTCTGGTCCTTTTAATCCACGTCCGCCACTTACAACGATTTCAGCTTCGCTCAAAGGGATTTCGCCGGTCACTTTGCTCGTGCCCGCTACTTTTACCCGGGCAGCATCAATGGTAGCAGTAAAAGGAACAACTTCTGCTGTACCGCCTGTTGTTGTGATATCGTATGAATTCGGATTCAATGCAATGATCTTTTTTGCACTGTTGACTGCAATATTGGCAAATGCTTTTCCACTGAATACAGTTTTCTTAACAGTGAAACCATTGCTCAGATCTGGCAATGCAGCGGCCCCGGAAACCAACCCGGCTTTCAGGCGAACACTTAAGCGTGGCGCAATGGCTTTACCAGAGCTGTTGTGAGAAAAGATGATTACATCAGCACCACTGGCTTCAACAGCCTGTGCAATGATCTTTGTATATACCTGTGCATCTAAATTATTAAGCGATGCATCAGCTACTGTATGTACTTTTTTCAGGCCATAGGTTCCTGTTGAAGCAACATCATCATTCACGGTTCCCAGAAGGATGCCTTCTGCTGTTGTGCCGAGCATTTCTGCAAGCTTAGCGCCATAACAGGCAGCTTCAAAAGATGATTTCTTTATATGACCATCGGCCTGGTCTAAAAAAACTAATACCATATCAGCGGATAATTTTTTAATGATTAATGTTAAAGTGGCAAATACTGTCTCTTAAATAACTTTTGCTTCTTCGTGAAGCAGCCTCACAAGTTCTTCCGGGTTGTCGGCCGGTACAAGTTTTACACCTGCTTTGGCAGGAGGCAGATCGTATGAAACAACTGATGTGAGTGTTTCTGTAGCTGCTGGTTCAATAACTTTCAAAGGCTTGGTACGTGCACCCATGATGCCACGCATATTGGGGATACGTTGTTCTGCCATTCCTTTCTGGCAACTGATAACAACAGGCAATTGTACTTTGTCTGTTTCTTCTCCACCTTCAATCTCACGTACAACAGTAGCCTCAGTTCCCTGTACATCTAATTTGGATGCATTGGAGATATAAGGCATATCCAGGAATTCGGCAACCATACCACCAATGGAAGAGCCATTGTAATCGATTGTTTCTTTACCGGTAAGGATGAGGTCATAACCTCCATCTTTGGCAACTGCTGCAATTTGTGCTGCAATGTTATAGCTATCTGCATTTTCTGAATTTACCCTGATAGCTTCATCACCACCCAGGGCGAGTGCCTTGCGGATAATGGGTTCACTATCTGCTCCTCCAACATTCACGAGGTGCAATGCAATGGAAGCATCTGCTTCTTTTAATTCGATGGCCCTCACGAGTGCATACCACTCATCGTAAGGGTTGATGATCCACTGAACACCATCAGCAGCAAATTTCGTATTGTTATCTGCGAAAGCTATTTTTGCCGTGGTATCAGGTGTTTTACTGATGCAAACTAAAATCTTCATGTATCTAAGTTTTCTTTTTCCTGGTAAGGAAAAGGATGATCAAATAAAAAGTTGTTTATGCAACTAAGTGCAAATATAAGCCGTGCAAATGTAATTGTAAAACATCGTTTAAAAAATATTCTTCATGAGCAGGATTGAGAAATTGCTTGAGTTCCTGGAAGCTACGCCGGCAGACAGTTTCCTGCAGCATGCCCTAGCTCTTGAATATATCAAGGAAGGGAACGATACACAGGCCCGGGAACTTTTTGAAACCATACTGGAAAGGGAACCAGGCTATATAGGGTCTTATTATCATCTCGGTAAGCTGCTCGAACGCCAGGACGAACCCGACCAGGCCATACTTATATATGAACAGGGAATGGATCAGGCAGCCGCAAAAAAAGACAATCACAGTTACAACGAATTGCAGGGGGCGCTGGAAGACCTCGAAGACCAGCAATAAATAATATATGAATCTCGAAGAACGCTTCAATAAATATGTAAGGGAAAATGAACTTTTCGAACAGCGCCATAGGTTGCTGGTTGCGGTAAGCGGCGGGGTAGATTCGGTTGTACTCTGTGACTTACTTCAAAAATGTGGTTACAATTTTATAATTGCTCATTGCAACTTCAATTTGAGGGGGGAGGACAGTGAAATGGATGAAGCTTTTGTTACGCGGTTGGCAGAAAAATATGCAACAGGTTGTTTTGTTAAGAAGTTTGATACGGATGGGTATGCGGCATCGAATAAACTCAGTATCCAGGTAGCGGCCCGTGAATTAAGGTATCAATGGTTTGGAGAGATCATTCAGGCGGAAAAAGAAAATCCGTTTTATGGTTTGCTCACCGCACATCATGCTGATGATAACATAGAAACGCTGCTGATGAATTTTTTTAAAGGAACGGGTATTGATGGATTACAGGGAATAGAAACCAAAACAACCGGTAATATCAAAATAATGCGCCCCCTGTTGTTTGCCAGGAAAATGGAATTATTTGCACACGCCAAAGAACTTGAACTGGAGTGGCGGGAAGATATATCAAACCTTAGTAACAAATACACCCGTAACTATTTCCGGAATGAACTGATACCGGCTTTGCAGCAGGTATATCCAAGAGTTGAAGAGAACCTGCTTGATAATATTAAACGGTTTCACGACATCGCAATCCTGTACAGGCAGTCTGTAGTTAATGCAAAGAAGAAACTTGTTTTTGAAAAACAGCCCGGCGAGTTTCATATCCCGGTTCTCAAGCTAAAAAATGCAGTGCCGCTTCGTACGATTATATACGAGATCATCAATCCATTCGGCTTTACAGCAGCGCAATGTGATGAAGTAATAAAACTGCTCAACAGTGAATCAGGAAAGTACATTCAATCTGCCACGCACAGGATACTGCGAAACAGGAACTGGCTGATCATTTCAGCGCCGGGTGCTATTGAAAACAAGCACATCATTATCGAAGAAACGGTAGCAGTTGTTGAAGCAGGCTCATGGAAGCTGAAGCTTGAAAAATCCGATCGGCCTGTAAAGATCAACCCCGATATGCATGTAGCACAACTTGATGCAAGTGAGATCAGTTTTCCTTTATTGCTGCGTAAATGGAAGCAAGGCGATTATTTTTACCCGCTGGGCATGCGCAAAAAGAAAAAACTAAGCCGTTTTTTTATTGATCAGAAATTATCACTCAACGAAAAGGAAAATACCTGGGTGCTTGAATCGGGCAAAAAAATTATCTGGGTGGTAGGAAAGCGAATCGATGATCGTTGCAAGATCACCGAGCATACTCAAACAGTTCTAACCATAACAGCATCAACGGCCAAATAAACTGGGATGTTTTAATTCTTCCAGTATCAGCTGGAATAGTTCGGGTTTTATGGCGGCAACCAATGCGATCGTAAATCCCAGTCCGAATAATGAGCCCCACAGGTGAGCGTCATGATTTACATTGTCATTGTTCTGTTTGCCCATGTATATACAATATACGATGTACAAAACGGCATATACGGCAGCAGAGAGTTTGATAGCCCCGTATAAATAAATGCTTCCCCAGGGATCAAATAATATTACAGCAAATACAATGGCCGCTACGGCGCCGGATGCCCCGAGCGACCGGTAATTATAATCATCCTGGTGTTTAAAATAACTGGGGATATCGGAAGCTATCAGCGCAAGAAAATACAAACCGAGGTACGATATCTTTCCTCCCAGTCCGTAAACTGTAAACATCTTTTCAAGCAATGAACCGAAGAAATACAGGGTGAACATGTTAAAGAAAAGATGCATCCAGTCGGCATGAAGAAAACCTGAAGTAACCATCCTGTAAAACTGCTTCTCTCTTTTTACCCGGTATGGCCACATAATGGTTTTATCAACCAGTGCCCCGTTTGAAAAACCAAGAAAAGAGAACACGAAATTGAGTGCTATCAGGAATAAGGTAACCGGGCTATCAGCAAGTTCCATGCGATTGTTTTTTCAAAACTAAGCAAAAACTGCTTTCAGGAGTGATGATACTTTTCATTGCGTATGATGCTGCAGGCACGATAAACCTGTTCAGCCAATATGAGTCGTACGAGCTGATGCGGAAAAACGAGTTGTGAGAGGCTCCATTTGTAATTGGCTCTTTTTGTTACTTCTTCACTTACACCATAAGCGCCGCCGACCAGGAACACCAGGTTCTTTTCACTTTCATTGGCCCGTTGCTGAATGAATGCAGCCAGGCCTTCGCTGTTCATTTGTTTACCACGTTCATCGAGCAGCACCAGGTAATCTTCTTTCTTCAGGAAGTTGAGGATCATTTCTCCTTCTTTGAGTTTGAGATCCATCTCACTCATCATACCGGCGTTCTTAGGCATGGGGATGATCTGCCATTGAACGGAATAATAATTTGATATCCGCCTGGTAAAAACCTCGATGCCTTCTTTTACATAAGACTCATGGGCTTTGCCTACTGTCCAGAACTGCAGTTTCATGTTAAGTGGTTGATAATTCAAAAATAACCCGTTTGTACGGCATCATCATTTATTATGCTTTAATTATCTAATTTTATTTTCAATCATTTTTTATGAACAGGATTGACAGGCTCTTCGGCATCCTCACCTTATTGCAATCAAAAAAATATGTT
>JAFDXA010000088.1 GCA_018268185.1 Bacteroidota bacterium | reverse complement strand
TTCAGAAGAACTATGACAAGAACAAAGGCGTATGGCCTACCAATGCCGGATTGATGCGTGTGTACTCAGCTATGGGTGATTATAAGAAAGCCCTGCAATATGCCAAAGTAGCCGTGCAGCAGGCGCCGGATGAACAAACGAAAAAGATCATGGAAGCAGCGGTGAAGACGCTGGAAGAGGGGAAGGCGTTGTAGGGAGAATGGTTGAGGGGTTGAGCGTTTAAAGTTTAAGGTTGAAAGTTGAATGTAAGTGAACGGTCTCTACAGGAAGTTCCTGGTAATGCAGTATGAGGGGTAATGATGAATGTTGAATTATAAATGATAAATGCTGAATTAAGAAGTAAATGCCACGGAGGCACTGAGGTACGGATATTTTCCAATTGGCTCATTTTCAAATTTCCACATTTCCACATCCCCACATAAATCAATATCGAACAGGGAATGCAGCATGAAGAAGTGGATGAGCATCGGGATAATTTGAAAAAGTTCGTGTTGCTTACTGTCTTAGTGCCTCCGTGGAAACAACTTGTTCGTTCAGCATTTATAATTTCCTTATTGCTGTTTTGATAATTTTCGTTTGTTTGGAATGAGCAGCTCAATTCTCTATTTAAAATCGTCGACCTACGATAGCCCTAAAATTGCACTTAGTACCAATATGAGTCCTAAAATGCCTTCTGTTCCATGAATAATAACTGCCATCCAATTGGAATTGAATAGCTTTGATGGAAAGGCGAAAATAAATCCAAAATATAAAGCAGTTGAAAGTATAATTTGTGGTTTGTGTAAGTGATAAAAGCCAAATAAAACACCCGTAAAAAACCAGTCAAACCGACCAAAAACGCCATTCATTTTGGGAAGAAGAATCCCCCAATAAATGAACTCTTCCCCCAGAAAGTAATTGAATAAAGCAGTTACGAGATATAACCCAAGTATCCACCATGCCCCTTTGAACCGGGCAACCGATAAATCAGACATATCATATTGAGGAAGATACCTGATAAGGGGCGCTATCAACGCATCAACATTAGGTAGTTTTAAAATCCCAAACTGGATTAGGGCACTAAGTAAAATAAATGGTATTGCCCATAAAAGAAGCCAAAAGCTTGATTTACCTGTTTTAGGATTTCTTGGTTTTCGATACCTCATTCTGATCACTACTGTTTGCCAGTTTAACTTATTCCCGTCAATCTTAAGAATAATTAATGAAAGAATGAATTGCCAGATCAATCCAATATTAACTGCAAACCAATAAACAATTAATGGTTGCCAATCTGCCCACCTGGCAATAGCTGGAGCGATTACATAAGCAAGAATACCCATTGGTATTGCAGAGGCTAACCAAATGGATATTATCTTTTTATATTATAAGGTTTGTCCGTTTGCTCTGAATTTAGCGGCGTGGTTTGCATCTGTTTGAAATATGTTATCATGTTGGCGCTACACTTACCAACAGCGGTTTGCATCTATCAGAAAATGATGGTTTGAATTACAGCTTTCTGCATGTACCGGTAATAGTTTTAAACATAAATATTTGCATTTGCACTCTCCACTGCTTTTGGGTAGGCGCATTTAAGGGCGTTGTTTTTTATTTTTCACAGGCTATCTAATTATTCTGTAGTTAATTCCTAAACTTATATAAAATGGAAAAAATGGAGCTGTTTTAAAATCCTGAGATATCACTTTTCCTATAGTAAGCGGGATATCCAATTTTTTGAATGAATAACCAGCTTGTAAACCATAATAAAAATTCCCCCCGGTTGCAGGCATATACCACCCATCTACAACATCAGCGTATATTTCATCTTTATATTGCTGTGTATGTTTAAAATGCGTTACAATAGCTTTGTCAAAACCGGTTTCAGCTGCGATAAACCAATTTCTTTTGTAATACCCAAGTACAGCTTTCATATCACTTCCAAAATTTTGAAGCCGAACGAGTTGGGTTTTGTATTTTCTGTAAATCCCGAATAATGATATTGAACCAACAAAATTTGATTTCTTAACCAATAAAATTTGTACGCCGATCTTATTTTTAAAGTCATCGAAAAGAATCTCCCCAGCAGGTAAAGAGAAGTTTGCAGTTAAGACAATTGGCAATTTTGTATTTGGTTTATATCCATAACCTATACCATAGGAAATAGAGTGATCTATGGCAAGGTTAGCATTTATAATGCGTTTGGTGCTACTTAATGCCGCCCAATTTAAAGTTTGTGAAAATGCTGTGTTATAAGGATAGCCAGGTGTTGATAGTAAAACTATAAATACTATTCGTTTCATCTTATTTTTTTTATTACAAACTGTGTAAGTATTCAATTACCTTAGGTTCAGTAAAGTTTACCCATGTATCAATTTGGTCAAACATACCCGAATGACCAACTCCGTTCACTTTTACAACTTCCTTGTTTAAATAGACGGAAGATATTTTTTCAGCCCAACTATCAGGATATGCTTGATTATTGCTGCTATAAAAAAACAGCACTTTCTTATTAAATTGGGAAATGCCCTGGGAAAAATCAGGTTTGTATTTTTTGCCAATTTCAAACATAGCTGCGCTTATTACTGCACCGTCGCGAACAGAATTATAATACCTGCCATTTGTGCCTAAGTTTGATTTTATATCACCAACAATGGCATTAGATGTTGATATTAATGCCATTTTATAATCTAATATATTATGTTGATTTTCTTTGCCTGTAATAAATTGATCCAAATAGGTAACGTCGTTCAATGCTTCACTCCAAAGTTTAAAGGAGCGTGAAGCACCTACATATTCAACAATATCAGCCCACTTCAATCCGCCCGGTTCAGCAAGTATTAACCCCTGCACATCATTCGGGAATTTGCCTACATATCCGGTAGCAAGTATTGAACCCCAGGATTGAGTCAATAAAACAACTTTTTGCGAAGGATGGGTCTTATAATGTGTTATTATACCTTTCAACTCTTTATAAAAGGTTTCTTCAATAGCGTTCTCACCGAGGCTTAAATACCACTCTTTATTGAACCGTTCTGATAGCCCGGAACCTCTCTGGTCATAAAAAACCACTCTATAACCTTTGTCTGCAAGACTTTTACAATTCAAAAGATATTTAAAATTTGCCCCTGGTCCGCCATGAATACAGATTATCAGCGTACTATCCATAGGGCCAAATGCCTGCGCATGAAGTTTAGCTCCATTAACATTTATTGAAGGAAGGCTTGGGTCCTGGTCAACCGTTTTTGGAACTAAATTTCCATCTGCCTCAAGGTTTTTTTCTTTTTCACAACTGCTAACCAGTAAGGCAAACAATGCAAAAATCACAGCAACTGATAACTTTGCTTTTTTCATACTCTGTAAAATTGAAGACACAAGATTAGGGTTAATTTGAAGCGTAATCGCTCCACTATGAAGGTTGAACCCAAATTAGTGGAAGGCTATAAAGCAAACATTATCAGATATTTACGAAACAATAAAGTTCCATTTTCAAAGGTGAAACCTTTTTAATTCAATAAGCTGTTGTGGTATTCTGTTTTTGGTTGTTTCGCTTTCCGGTTACTGTATGATAATTGAAGTTACCGACCGGGTAAGTGCATTTGATATGGCAATATTAAAAGCTGAAGATTGGTTCGTTTAACCAGGACCGGGGTAGGGAGAAAACGGGGTGCTTTTTGGAGTCTCTTTTTATATATTACTGAGTCTGTATTTCAAGTAAGAGCTTTCCCGGGGGCCTTGCTTGTATTCCACGTTTTTTCGATAAAAAGTGGTGCAAAAATCAAGCCCCATTCCAGGTCCGGATCTCCACGAAATAACAAGTAGCATTTTCCCTCATTCCGATTCGGGAGATACGAATCGGTACGATTGTAGTAGAACAAAAAATCAAGGTTGCATAAAAGGGCTAAAAAATTGGATTCACAGGCTAATGGAAAGCAAATTCGATCTTATGAATAAAACCAGCCGGTAGTGCAACTTTCCATCTGTTATTAAACACAAACATAACAACCTCTGTTTTCTTTCTTAGCGCCTGCTTGTTTGTTCGGCAGACAGGCGTTTTTTATGAGACTGGATATAGGAAATTTCCCTGGAAACAGTGATATGCTAATCCATCAAATTAATATTTTTTTGCTTTAAGAATTCAGAAGGGGATAGATTGGTTACTTTCTTAAAATTCCTGTTAAATGAAGTTTTTGAGTTAAAGCCACTTTCAAAGGCTAACGACAATAAAGTATATTTATCCCTTTTAGGTGATATAACAATTCGTTGAAACTCTTCAACCCGTTTGCCATTGACATAGTCGTAAAAGTTTTTATTTTCTACTGTATTTATTACCTGAGATAGCGCATTAGGGTGGATGGGAATTCTCCTTGCTAATTCAGATAAAGTAAGTTCGGGGTTTTTAAACAATTTTTCTTCATTCATTAATTCCTCCAGCCTTTTGTGAATACTTGTAACCTCACCTGTACTTAGTTTTGTTTTTTCATATTTTACTTTTTCCATTCTGGGTTTTGTTTCGGTAATAACGCTGTGTTCAAAAGAACCCGAAGAATATACGTGCTGGCCAATTAATTGCTGGTCAAATTTAAAATCACCTTCAGGTAAAGAACTTTCTCCTGTTTTCATTTTTTCACTGAAAATGCCCACCTGCTTAATTCCAAAATAGCCAATATACAGAACAACCCCGGTAACGGATGAATAAATAATATCATCATTAGCTCTGAAGAGAACCAGCAGCAAAATACAAGTCATGGCAATGATTAGATAGAGCAACCAATTCAAAGTGATTTTTCCTGTAAAGGAAAACTCATTTTGAATATTCTGTTTATACTTCCATATTTCATAGCTCGCTAAAGTGGTATATATTACTGCTGATAATATAATAGCTATTAAATTGATAGCCATTTGAGTTTCATAACCCTCTCCGTGTTTATTATAAATGTCAATTTTTATTTGGTCCGGTAAAAAGAGGTACTTTGAAAAAAGTAAAATACTGAGTATAAAGGGTGAAAAATGCAATAATAACCTGGCCGTTAACGGCTCCCTTGATGTCAGGGATAGAACATATAAATAAAGAAATGGCCATTGAAGCAAGGGAAAAGGGAATCCCCATCCCAGTAATAAGGGATAATTATACCGGGCTTCTTCTGTTTGCAAGTTGAAAAGAATAAGGGTTATTGCAATTGTAGTCAACCATGCTAATAATATCTTGTCTGAAAGTGATTTGTTTTTTTTGCTTAATAAAATAATAGAAAGAAAAATTGCAAGTATAATTCCGATAATTACTGTCATTGCCTCTGATATGTTGTGTCTGTAAAAATGCTCATTTTATAAGAGAGCTTTGCTGGTGGAATAAAGTTATAGACTTGCGGGCAATATTTGAGGTTTACCATTGTGCTGGGATTACTGGTGTGTTGGCCTGGTTGCTGTTGTTACTTATCAGGATTGGATTTTCCGCTATGCCACAAAGCCTGCCGGGAGCACAGCAGGCCAGCTTATGGAAGTTTGGTATTGAGTTGATGCGGAGATTGCTTCCGTTAGCCTGATTTACTGTTTAATGTGGTTTTTAGCTGCTGACGTATTGGTCAAGCTGTTCTGTTAACAACGGCAATAGCCATTCCGTCATATTCTTTAGAGCCAACTGTTTGTAATATTGTTGCGGTTATATTCTCATTTTCACTCAACATTTTGTTTAGCCGCTGCACACCCTGTACTTTTTCATCTGCACTGTTTTCATCCAGAACTTTCCCTTCTCTTATTACATTGTCGCAAACTATTATTGTTCCAGGCCTTGAAAGTTGAAGGGCATAGTTAAAATATTCTGTGTAAGGCGGTTTGTCGGCGTCAATAAAAATAAAATCAAATGGTTCTTCATGCTGTTCAATAATTTCCGGCAAAATGTCTAATGCCTTACCTATCCGTAAATCTACTTTATGGGAAAGCCCTGCATTGTGTATGTTCTTCCAGGCAACAGCTCCGTGATGATTGTCTGCTTCAATTGTTATCAGTTTTCCATCAGGAGGCAAAGCCCTTGCAAGCCAAATAGTGCTGTAACCACCCAGGGTGCCTAATTCCAAAACCTTCTTTGCGTTACAGGCTATCATCATAACCTGCAAAAACTTTCCCTGGTTTGCAGAAACACTGTGTTGAGGCAAACCTTCTTCATTGAGTGATTTAATGGTGTCTGTTAAAGCCTTGTCTTCCGGTGCAAGAAAATCACTGATATAATTGTCGACTTGTAAAAATATTTCCGCGTTCATCCTGGATGTTATTTAGCTGTTTAATGCTGTTGTTAATAGAAGTTTTACCTGAAGGAAAGATCAAAATAATCGGTAGCGTTCAATTGAGATACTTTAATTTCAATGTTATAAGTTCCGTTTGACAAAAGGCTTCTCTCGTTTCCGCACCCGGGGAATTGCGTAAGCCCTTCCATTGATTGATTATTTCTTTGCCCTCTGAATGTGCAAAAGGGCAACCCGGAATTTGTACTAAAAGAATTGAATTTAATCACGCCGGTCTCAGCATTATCTTGAATAGTTCCAATTGCAATGTTGTCTATAGTTACATTGGATATATCCTGGCCAGCGTGATTAACAAAGTTTACATAAATAGCATCAGGTTCACTTTTCCTGCAGGAAGCAATAATAAAAATGTAAGCTGTAATTATCAGATGTTTCATTATTTGGGTTTTGTATTAAGACTGACTTATTTATAAAACTGCTGCTTTTCTTAAGAATTTCTGCAAATGCACCAGCATTGTTGCCAGGTTTGGGATTTGATGTTTTGTACGCAGGGATACTGTGGCTGATTAAAGGGCGGAAATTTCCCCGATACTTTTAAATCATGTCGGCAGCACTGGGGGTAGCCAAAATCGGCTTGTGGTTACTTGAGTCTGATTTATAATATAGTCAATTTACTCCCACTGCAAATCAACTACCTAATATTTCTCCTCATGTACGCAGCATTCAATTGCCAATTGCATACTTGCCCTGGATTTGGGGATTGGGATCAAAATTTATTGGCCGTTAATTTTTAACGGCTCCCCTGAAAAGAAAACCGATTGCTAAATATGTAATCTCTGAAAATTTACTAACTTACTTCCGTTGTGCTATTAATGCTGCCAGTGAATTTATCCTTCCGAAGTGAACCCGGACTATGATTCAGTGTACGTAAACCCAAGCTTCATAGCACAAATACCAACTTATATTTTGATACCATAACAATGTTTTAGTGAATACGTTTTTCTGATTTACTATGAAACAAAAATTCTATTTTACCGATACAGTAAAACGCAGTGTTTTCTTCCGTCAATGGAACCTTTGCGCACATTGTGGTAAAAGCCTCGTGAATGAGTGGGATAATGCCCACCACGTGTTACCCAACCAAACAGGGAGTGCTGGAAATGAAGCCGATGAATGGCTTCGGAGTGAAGAAAATTGTGTGATGTTGTGCGATGCCTGTCATGGCAGGGTTCATGAAAACGGAAATTTCAGAACAGGAGCTACTGCTTTACCTGAATATTTTCCCTATTCCCATGGAAGACAAACTTTATTGCATCATTCCTGGGTGAATAGAATTAAAAAGCACTTTGTATAACTTCAGTACACATTCATAAGCTCTGTATATTTCTGTGTTGCCTGAAATCTCTGAATTTCAATTGCTGGTGAAAGGCAGGTAAATGCTGTAATAACATACTGCATTCCCTTGACCTTCTGAATTGACCATCATTATGAGTGAATTGTATTAAGCCGCCTTAATTGTGCATTGCTCAGCCCTCTCTCTTTCCGTATAAATTGAAATACAGGTGTGCTGAATTCAAGTTGTCGGGAATAAAAAAATAGGTTACATTGTATTATTATTTACTATAAACTCAATCTTATGTCATTCAAAGCACAACTTAAAATCGGCAGTAAAGAGCCTGTAGACATTATTGCATGCAGCTATGCACTTCACAGGGAAGTTGACGGCAAGGGCAGACCGGCTTCGATTGTTTACGGGGGAACCATTGATCTTACCATTGAATCAACAGATGACACTTCTGTAATTGAAGCGATGGTTAATAACCAGCACAAGCCTATCGACGGTACCATTACTTTCAAAAAGAGCGATGAAGATGCCAAGATGAAGGAACTCAGTTTTGAAAAAGGCTATGTAGTTCGTTTTGCGGAAGCCTTTGATACCATTAGTTCCAAAGCAATGCTCATGAATTTTACCATTTCGGCCCAAACCATCAAAATAGGTGGAGCAGAACACAAAAATGATTGGCCGGGCGGTAAATAAGTTTAGCAGTGATTTTTTTTAAGGATCCGGACTTATTCCTGAAAACTGCTGTACATGTTCAGCTACAATAAAAATACATGGAATATACAGTAATCACCGAGCTTGAAATTGATGGAGAGAAGTTCAATAATTTCTCTTCCCTCACGCTTAAACAGGCGTATCATGATCATCATAAATTTGAGGTCATATTCAAACAGTCGTCCGATTTTTTTGTAAGCGCCAGTGATATAAACGATTTTATTGGTAAGCCTGTAGTTATCAGTTATGGCAAGCTGGATGGTTCCAACATTGAATCTACTTACGAATTTCATGGATTTATCCTCGAGGTACAATTCTCAAAAACAGGCGCCGGTTACCCGGATTTTGTTTTAATCGGCTACAGCAATACCATCAAGCTGGAAGAAGGTTGCTTAAGGTCGTTTGTTGACAAGTCTGTTGAAAAAATAATCGATGAGATCATAGATAATAAAATTGATTATGAGGTTCACCTTACAGCGGGCAATTCCCCGGTTTTGAGTTATACCTGCCAGTATGAGGAAACTTCCTTTCATTTTTTGAGATATTTTTCAATGTGGGCAGGCGGAAATATGCACTATAGCGGTACTAAATTGTATTTTGGCTCACCTCCGCTTTATCTTATTGTAGATGAGAACAGCAATTACGACCTGCTAAGTATCCGCATGAATCTGAAATTATCACCTCAGAAATTCGGAAGCCATTTTTATGATTCTGGCCAGGATAAATTACTGTTGTCTAAACCAGGTCATAACCAGGAAAAATTCGGTAAGAACTCAGACTTTCTTCAGAAAGAATCAAATAACTTTTTCCAGGCTCAGCCGCCGCCTGTTTTTACACCCATAAATACCGGTAATCAGCGGGTGCTTGACGAAGTGGTGAGAATGCAGCAGTTGGCGCTTGCGGCAGACCTGCAAAGTATTTCGGGGTCAAGTCACAACCCAATGATAGCCATCGGGCGCATATTGCGTGTAAGGCCACCGGGCGGTAATTACGAAAACCAGGATAGTGATTATGAATCTTACCTGATAACAAAAGTTGATCATTTTACTGAAGATGGGAACCGTTATTTTAACCGTTTCGAAGGAATTCCTTTTGTAGATTCAAAAACTTTTGTACTTGATGATGGCAGCTCAATTCTTGATGGAAAATTTGAGCCCTGTAAAGCATATCCTCAACTGGCTACTGTTACCGATAACAACGACCCCGAAAAACAGGGTAGGGTGAAAGTGCAGATGTTCTGGCAGCAGGAACGCAATGAAACCACCAACTGGATACGCGTAATGACCCCCGATGCCGGCAGTGGCAAGGGGGGCGCCGCCAACAGGGGCTTTGTGGCCATCCCGGAAAAGGGCGACCAGGTAATGATTGATTTTGAGTGGGCACTGCCCGATTATCCGTTTGTAATGGGGGGAATGTTTCATGGGAAGAGCGGCGGCGGCGGCGGGCAGGGGAATAATATCAAAAGCCTTACGCACAAAAGTGGGAGTATGGTCAGTTTAGATGGACCATCTATAACGATTAAAGACGCAGCCGGTAATTCGATATACCTTGATGGAAATGATCTTATAAGTATCGAAGCTAACGCCAAAATTGAACTCAAAAGCGGAAGTTCCTCGATTACCTTGGGAAAAGATGGTAAAATACTCATCAGTGGGATAGATATAGTTATACATGGAACCAGCAGTGCAGAAATGAAGAGCACAGCTTCTTTTCTTGCAAAAGGAGCAGACGGAAAACTGGATGGTACAGGTATTACTATTGAAGGAGCTGAAACCAGGATAACGGGCAGAACAAATGCAATGGTTGCTGGAAATTCTGTTGAACTGAACGGAACTGTAAAGACAGTAATAAAAGGGGGGCAGGTAAAAATAAATTAAATCACAATGAAAATATCAGTGCAAGAAGAAACAAGCCATAGTTCGGAAAAAATGAATCCAATCTCCTTCGATTTTTCCACTGGTAATAAATTATTTGTTAACAGGCATACAAATGAAGTTAGATTGTTTGATAAGAATAATGAAATTCAACTGTCAATAAATATAACTTCCAATGGGCTTAGTGTTTCCATGAATGCAAAAGAATTAAGTATCCACGCAGAAGAATTATTGAGTTTATCTTCCCGGCGCATTAATATTGCCGCAACTGACCAATTAAATATCTGTACGGAAGGGCATCTTGTACAAAAAGTAGAAAAAGATTCGCTTACAGAAGTAGGGGGAACAAACAAATTGCTGGCACAGGTACAGAAAATAACGGCTACGCTGGGCAATGTTGAAATTAAGGCCAATGATGATGTAAGGCTTGATGGGGAAAGAGTAAAATTAAATTGTGAGTGATCGATGGAATTAATAAATCATACGCCCTATCCATCATTATTATTTCGAACAAACCTGGATGGTGACCTATTTGCTTGTTCTGCATGCGCAAAAGTAACCTATGATATTACTGGCGAAGGAGTTTTTCTTAGTGATGCACAAAAATGGGAAGTATACAAAGAAATTACACAAACTACCAATGGATACCTTGATTCGGACAACGTTTTTAAAAGAGGGGGGACAGATATTCTTTTATTTGGTAAAGCCAAAAGCCCGGATGGTATTCCAGTGAGACAAATGGATGTAGTGGTTTCTATCAATGGAAATTTGTTTCATACAGTGAGGGTTTTTGGAAATCGTTTTTGGGAAAAATCTTTACTGGGGTTATCCATCAGTACCCCGGAATCTTTTACAGAAATGCCGCTTACACTTGAAAATGCTTATGGTGGGAAGGCCAAGTGGGATGGCTTGGAAATGCCTTTTGGGTACAACCAGTTTGGCAAGGGCTATTACTGGCAGAAGGATGACTGCATTAATAATCCATTGCCTAATATAGAACATACAACTGATCTCATCCGAAATTGGTTTGACCAGCCTGACCCTGCAGGTGTAGCATGTCTTCCGATGAGTGCACTTCGTGTGAAACATTTTATCAAGTACAACGAGGAGGGGAAAATCAACAGCTTCGACGCACGATTTTATAATGCCGCTTTTCCGGGTATGATTGCTCCTGCTATTGCTGCAGGCGATGAAATAGCCGTTTCCGGAATGTCTTCAAAGTTGTTTAGATTTAAAGTCCCCGATCATAAAATAAATATGAGTGTGCAGGTTGGTGAACATAAAAAGGAATGGCGAATGTATATTGAACAGGTAGGGATTGACATAGAAAGACACGAGGCATTCATTTTATATCGTTACCCCTTCACGTACACTTTCAGGCCTCATGAAAAAAGAGTATGTGAAATTTTTGAAACAGTTTAATATGGAGCAATATGAGTATCCAGGATAGCGCCGTTTTAAATGCACTACATGTGGTTATAGGTATAGATGTACATGATACCTGGCCCATCGGTGCTCCTGTTCCATCACCGACTCCAACTCCCTATATTTGGGTAATGTTTTTAAATGGGCTGTTCATGCCCAGTGTAAAGAAAGGAACGAAAACATTTTCTGATTCCTTTCCAGCCATGCAACGTGGTACCGATATTGGACCTCTTACTATCCACAATGGGATACCCAGCTATCTGCAACCTTTTATTATTTTAGGAAGTAGTTCAGTATCTGAATTCGGAGCGTTTACTGTAAAGATTGAAAACCTTCCTGTAGCAACAGCCTTTCCGCTCAAGGTGGTAACTTATAATCTTAACTGCCAGGGTAGTGCTGCTCCTCCACTTCCTCTCCCGACTGGATTGGTTGCAGCTATACCATCTACCGTTTTTGCAGGAATGAACCTGGGAGATATTATAGCAAGTGCAGCATGTATGGCGGCAGATATGCTTGTGGGACTGGCTTTGAGCAAATTATCCAGTTATCTGAATGGAAGATTTATACTTCAGAATATTACAGGTCCCCTCACATTAAGGCTTTTTGCAAATATGAATAATCTGCCTTTGGTTCGGGCGATCATGCTCAATGTACCTTCTATTATAACAGGTGCATTTGGATTTCTTCCTTCAAAATATGCTGATTACACTCCGGTAGGATTATATGGAACGCAACGTGATAATGCAGCAGCTGCTATTGCTGAATATTTTAACCCTCCGCCTGGAAGCCATGTAAATTAGTACTCATCAATCAAAATATAACTACTAAACAGGATTTATTGAGCAAGGTTACCAATAATGAAGAACAAGAGCCGTTGAATTGCCTCCGGCAGATTTCGGGAGTTGACGAGAACAACAAGTATATCTTGGCGGTTGTCGTAAAAAGAACGTACAACATTGAAAAAAACGGCTCCTGCACACTTTGTTCCGATCAAATTCCTCTTTCACCAGAGCAGGTTGGTTATGCTCACAATAATCAGTTATTGGAGAGTGAATGTGAACTTTTTCCATATAAAAAATACGCCGACCTGGTTGTAAAAGGGAGAGCCAGAAACTATTCGGGAACCGATAAGTTTATTTCAGAAATTATCGCCGGGGGGCGATCTTTCAAAATGCTTGTATCGGGGAACCAAAGACCTTACCTTGACAATTTTGGGAAAATAAAATTTACTGAAATTGATATAGTTGATGAAGTGCCACTTAGATTCGACTATGCCTATGGTGGTGCAGATAAGGAAGCGGAAAAGAAAATTGAAATTCCACCAGCTGAGTACTTAACAGCTACAGATCCTTCTATAGATTTATTAAATACCAGTATTTACAGGTATCCACGTAACCCCGCCGGAAAAGGATACATTGTAGAACTATCCGGGGAGGCCATACATAATGCAGAATTACCAAATCTTCAGGATCCTGACCATCCCATTACTCCATCCAATATTATTGTTGGGAATCCTAAAAACTGGGTGAACATGCCATTGCCTTATGCTGCAGATTGGGTAAATCCGGTTTGGTTTCCGCGGATGGCCTATCTCGGATTGCTTGATTTTTCTGATTACCAATTTGGAAAGCTGAAGGAATTTTTACAAAACTGGGTTGAAGAAGATGTATTTGAAAACAAACCCTTGGGGCAAGGCTTTAATTTTCGGTTCTGCAATGGGGCTCATTATGGATTGCAATTTGAAAGGCGTTCAATTCCTGCAGACATTAAGCTGATTTCTATCCATCCTGTTGCCAGGGATTTTTTAATAAAATTACCACAAGAGACACCAAGGATATGGGTGGATGGCCGTAATGGAAAATTATTGGAAACAAATCCCGTAATAAATAGTATTGTTGTTGAACCCGATGAGAACCGACTTACTCTTGTATGGAGTGGAATAGGTAAAGCGTTAAGACCTTACCTGGAGCACGAACTAAAGATAATGCCATTTAAAGTTGAATTTTAATATTGAAAATACCGGTTTGCTATGAAAGTACTATTGCCTTACTTTTTGTTACTAGTTGGCCTTTCATTTGGTTTACTCGGCATCAAATTTTTAATGGGAATGGTTTCATTCCGAAAAAATGCAGTCAAAACCACCGGAACAGTGATTGAGGTAAATACAGCCCGTAAATTACAGGAAACAACATACAGCCCGGTTATTTCGTTTATAGCAACTTCGGGAAAAGAAATAGTTTATGATGCAAACAGATTCAGGTATAAAAAATATAACATAGGAGACAAAATAGCTGTCTTTTATAATGAAAAAAATCCATGGCAAGCTAATTTGGATTCTTCAACAGAAACATATCGAGGCCCCATACTGGTTCTTATTATTGCTGTATTATTAATGTCTATTGGAGTTTTTTTATTCTTTAAAAAATAACTGACTAGTGGTACATTATGTTTCAGTGAAATAAAATTGAGGTTTATCTCCTGAGGAGCTTTACTGCGCTGATTGAGCTAGAACCCAGATAGAATATCGGCGAGACTAAGACAAATTGAATTTGTTAATAAATCCTGCAGATTTGTGGAACAAGATTTGGCAACCTGTAATTGCTTTTTATCATAGAAACATATCAACACCCAGCGTTACATTTCTGTTGGCATTACCATCCGATAACCGGGCTTTTTTTGCTGCTTCTTCAAACAGGAAATCTTTATGAACATCCAGGTGAACAGGTATAAAATAATCGATCAGCATGTCCAGTATTTCAGCATTTTTATTACCGGGCATAAATGAATTCATATCGCTGCTGTTCATTGGGCCGATTGAAATGTGTATTTCATCTTCTCCGTCGTCAAATACCATATTGCCCGTGCTCATATCAATGCCGAGTATGCAATCCCCCAACCCAGATACAACCGGGTTAACAGCTCTTACAGGTTTTCGCCTTTCACTGCTGATGGTAACCGGCATTGAAAATATGGCTTCAAAAAGGGCTTCCGTTTTTTTATAGTCATCCTTCATCTCATGAATGCGTGGAATTATGCGTAAAAAAACATTAGCCTGCTCTCCATCCAGGTATTTAAAAATGGCCCAGTAAGGCTTGAATATATTTACCAGTTCATCATAATGCAGCAATTTATCAAGCCGGCTTTCATACAAAGCCATTTGTATTGCCAGGAAATGAATGCCTGATTCAAAAGGCAGAAAAAAACGACGGGCATTGGCTTCCTCAACCCGGTGTCGCTTGATACTGTCAATGATATCCTTTTGTGTAGTAGCCGATTTTGGAATGGCAGGTGCATGAAACAATCCTTCAGGAAGCATGTCGTAGATGCCTTCCTTATGCGTGGTTATAAGGGTATATTCTTTACGGTTGTAATCAGATAATTCATCCCTTATGTCTGCCACATCTTTCCTGAACGAACGTTTGAGTGGTCCCAGTGATAATATCAGCAACTGTTCTGCCGATATGCCATTATTGATCAGTTCGGCAGCAACCACTTCAGCCCTGAGGTCGGTGTTAAAATTATCCGTAACAATCGTATTTGTTTTTTTTTCCTGCATGCTAGCTGTTTTCCATAAAAAAATCAGTTGTGAACATTTAGTACTTTCTGTTTAAAACCGTTGTTATTTTTTTACAAATATGCGGTAATGATTGCTCATACCTGATCTCGATTTTAATTTTGCCAGTAGCCGGTTGCTCAGCAGTTGCCAGCTTTCAGGGTCAGACGCTTCATTTCCGGCAGCTGTTAAAGTAATATCTATTGTTCTCCTGAAACCCTGCTGCTGGTGCAGCGATAATTCAAACCCTTTTTCAACACTCACGGCGCTGATCCTGTTGCCTAGTTCATAATGGCAAAAGCTCCGGATATCTTCTTTGGTAACCACCCGGTTTCTTGTCATCAATCCATACCTGAAAGCATTCACCTTTTCCTCGGGCTTCAGCCTGTTCTTGCCACCGGTAGTAGTACTGAGCAGGAAAATACTATCGGCCCGCAATTTAACACCGCTGTATTCCTGCATACGTGTGCCGGAGCGAATGGAATTGGCCGTTTCAGCAAGAGTTGTCCAATACTCAACAAAAATTGTTTCATTACCCTCGTTGGGTTTGGCAATTATGTAGTGCGGCATTTCTGAGGCTATACCTGAAAGGGTTTTTGTTTTCTGTTCCATGAGGGCTATCCGTTGATTCATTTCGCGGAGGGTGGAACTTATAAAATCATTTCCATAAGCTGAAAATGCAGCTGATTCGCTCCGCAGCAACTCCAGCATATAACTTATAAATTCCCTGGCATTTCTTCCATCAAATCTTTCTATACCGCCACTACGCACTGTATAGGTGCCTGAATCTTCTTCCTCCATCTTACGGAAAGGGTTAGAGCGGTAAGGTTTTGATTCATCAGACACTGTATGTACAGCCAGGAACTGTTCATTGGCTGAAACTTTTAGCGGAATAATATGCGTATTTCCCTTCATCCTGAAGCAACCATCATACAGCCTGCGGTTCATTACCGGGAAACTGTTGCAGTATATACTCAATTCATCCAGCGCCCCCTGCTGAATGGCGGCCGGAAAAACAATTTTTATCCAGAGGAGGGGAGTAGTTAATTTCTGGCGGTCGCTGTCGCTGAGGTATGTCTGGAGCGCCTGGGGACAAGTTTCGCGTAGCTGTTGTACCTGCTTTAACTGGCCCGCTTTTATACTGATATATCTTGCCGAATAAAAATTGCGTGTATCTTCCTCAACAAGTCTGAGCGTTTCGTGATCCGAAAAAAGTTCATTGTTTTCAGGGCCATTTTTTTCTTCATAAATAATACCCGGGGATATCTCAAGTTCACGGTCGCCGGGGAGAAACCATCGGCACAGCGGAAGTAACTGGTAATTGAGCGTTGATTGGAAACCGGGATCTTTCCAGTCGAAATAAAAAAACAGGTTCCCGATATCAGCTATACGTTCATTTAAGTCAAGCCCAACCCAAACAATATTGTTGTCCATTTTTTTGCCACCGGCAGCCTGCGCCAATACCTGTCGTTGGCCCTGCATATTGAATGAGCAGCATGTATTGCCGCTGAAAATGTGCGATACCCTTAACTGGTAAAGTCTTATGCAGCCTGCTACTGTAAAAAAAACATCAATATTTTTATCGAGCGTTTCATCCTGCTTGGATGAGATTTTTTTTTGTGTAAAGAGCTGTGTATTTTCTTTAAGCAGTTCTTCTGGTTCAACCGGCATGGCATGCAATATAGCATGTGCCGGTTGCGGGCATGTTAAAAAATCAGGAGCCAGAAGTGTGGCAATTTTTTCCAGTAGCCTTACTTCCGTATCCTTCACCTCGTTGCCTAGGTTGTATAGTTCGGTAGAGAGCGCCTCCATCAGCAGCTTTACCATGGGATCAAGGTCTTCTGTATTTTTGATGTTCCAGTAATTCATCGCATGCCTCAGCATCCTGTTCCTGATAACTTCTTTTGAATTATTGATTTCTGAAAACATAAATACTTAATTTAAGGTGTTGCGCTGTTGTTTTTTTGCTTTACAGTTTGTTCATGCGGCTGAAAATACTTACCAGTGAAATGAACCTGGCTTACAGAAGTACAATAGCTTAACCCGTGAACCTTCCTGAAATAGCGTTATATGGCGTCGATTCAGTCAACCGAAAGCGGGCTTAGGTATAAACTATTATTGAATGAAAAAGGCTCGCCTGTTTTATGTATAATTGCATAAACAGTAATATCTACCCTTTTTTTTACTTCTGCATACGCTTTAAAGAGGTGAGCCTTTTCAATTTCCGTGATCTTCACATTCAATTGTATGGCAGATAAGCGCTGTTCGTGTGTGGTAATGGATGCCAGCAAGGATTGCCTTAATTTTTCTTCCCATTTATTTTCGCTTATGATGAGTTCAAAATCAAGATCCCAAATTTCGCATCCAAAGCCGGGATCGTACCGGTGTTCTCCGAAGCGGGTCATAATAATCAGTTCCAGGTTTTTGCTGATGGATTCACGCATGTCGCAGGTAGGTAATTCGTTGCCTTCTATCAGCAGGCCTGTTTGCAGGGGAGTTTTATAAAATATAATACTCATAAAGACAATTCTTTTTCTGATAACCAATCCGCATTGATCAGCTTTCAATAGCGTTACACAATATAATAATTAATTCTTTTTTTGTTTTTTACATTTTTTGTTGTTAATTGTAACAGCATATTCCATCCCTCAAATAAACATTTCAAATGCCCACGCTTGCATTGAATGAGTCTGTAAAAACAGCCATTGAAATTTCCCAGTCTTTAGCCAAAGAATACCATAATGAATTTTTTTACCCGGCACACCTGCTACGTAGTTTGCTGCACAAAGATGTTGGGCTTAAAAATTTCCTGGATGCTATTGGGAAAGATTCCGGTTATATCATGGAGTGGGCGGAAGTAAGGATGGATGAATGCCCAAAATCAGCACAGGTTAAAGATAAAATAACCGGTGATGAAAGGGTTAAAGAAGTATTTGAGGAAGCTGACAATGTTCGAATAAAACTTGGGCTTGATCTGATTTCCCCCATCTGCGTTCTCTGTGCCCTGAGCAAACCGGGGATTGGTTTTACAACAGAGCAACTCAAAACATTCCCGGTTAAGGAGAAGGAAATCCTTGAATTGTATTTTAAAGAGGACGGGTTGCAGCAGGCCG
The DNA here is from genome assembly GCA_018268185.1 of Bacteroidota bacterium. Taxonomy (GTDB): domain Bacteria; phylum Bacteroidota; class Bacteroidia; order Chitinophagales; family Chitinophagaceae; genus Ferruginibacter. Next base: position 6,711 of record JAFDXA010000088.1, on the reverse strand, counting down.
TTACCGGTACCGAACCCGGGAAAGCAAACAGTACGGCTGCCGCAGCGCTTCATAAATATTGTATTGAAAGAACGGCGCTGGCGCGTGAAAATAAAACCGATCCTATCATAGGAAGGGATAAAGAAACCCGTATGATGATGGAAATACTTGGCCGGCGCACCAAACCAAATGTGATCATTACGGGAGAGGCGGGCGTAGGGAAAACAGCTCTTGTAGATGGTTTGGCAATGGATATTGTAAACGATCGGGTGCCGGCACAACTGCAGGGCGCTTTGCTTTTTGAGTTAGATCTTGGCGCATTGATCGCAGGCGCATCCTATAAAGGAGAAATTGAAGACAGGCTAAAAAATATCATCCGGGAAATAAAGGAATTTCCCAAAGCAATCATTTTTATTGATGAAGTACATGTGCTGCTCGATAGTAAAGGTTCAGTAGGAGCAGGCGCCGCCAATCTTCTTAAACCCGAACTGGCAAGAGGTGAAATTACAGTGATAGGTGCAACAACCAATGATGAATACCGCAAACATATCGAACCCGATCCGGCTTTTACCCGGCGGTTCGAAATGCTGAATGTTCCGGAACCGGATATTGAAAGCGCTATTAAAATGATAGATTGCCTGGTGCCGAAATTTGCCAGCCATCACCAGCTAACCGTAGAACCAGATGCAGCTGCAGAAACAGTAAGGCTATCCAAAAGATACCTGAAAGACAGGAAACTCCCGGATGCCGCCATAGACCTGCTCGACAGAACCATGGCAGCCATAAAACTGATGGTAGACCGTAATAAGAAAGACCTGGAAGAACTTGATATTGCGTTAAAAAAATTGCAGTCAAATGAAGAAAAATTACCCGAACATGAGCTATTTTCCGAATACAGGTGGCTTTATGGCTTATTGAAAGCAAAGATCAGCCCGGTATTGTTGGGCAAACTGGAAGATGCTTCACAAGCTGATAAGTTTGAAACCTCTGCAGAGTTTGATCAGTTTCTTTCCCATAGCATAAGTACATTGATTAAGCTGGCCGATGAAAAAAAGGAGGATGTAACCAAAGAAGATATAGCTTCTGTTATCTCTTATAAAACGGGTATTCCTCTGGGCAAAATCCAGGCACAGGAAAAAGAACGCCTGCTTAATATGGAAGATTACCTGAAGCGAAGGGTAGTGGGGCAGGATCATGCTGTAAAAGCGCTCACAGAGGCGGTGCTGGAGTCAAGAAGCGGGCTTAATAAGAAAGGTCAGCCCATCGGATCATTCTTCCTGTTGGGGCCAACCGGAACGGGGAAAACGGAACTGGCAAAATCATTAGCTGAATTCCTGTTTAATGATGAGAAAGCCATGATCCGGTTCGATATGTCGGAATTCAAAGAAGAACATTCAGCTGCCCTGCTCTATGGCGCTCCTCCCGGCTATGTTGGTTACGAAGAGGGTGGTGTACTGGTAAATAAGATAAGGCAAAAACCCTATTCCGTACTTTTATTTGATGAGGTTGAAAAAGCACATCCTTCTGTATTTGATACCTTTTTGCAGATATTGGATGAAGGACACATGCACGACAGGCTTGGCAAAGAAGGAGATTTCTCAAATGCCCTGATCATTTTTACATCCAATATCGGGAGTGAATGGATTGCCGAACAGTTTTCGAAAGGCATAACCCCTACATCCAACCAGTTGATGGAAATAATGGCAAAGTATTTCAGGCCTGAATTTCTGGCCCGCCTTACTGAAATTGTTCCTTTCAGATCAATTGGTGAAGAAAGCATTGTAAGGATTTTTGATATCCAGATGAAGGGCTTGCTGGAAGCGCTCGACAAGCAGGGAATCAGTTTTACCATTTCGCCTGAAGCCAAAAAATACCTGGCGTTGCACGGGTTCACGCCGCGGTATGGGGCCCGCCAGATTTCGGGTGTGATCAGGAATCAATTAAGGAGGCCCATTTCCCGGTATATCATTTCGGGAGAGTTGAAAAAAGGAAATACAGTTTCAGTTGATATTGAAGGAGATCAACTCACCTGGAAAACCGGATAAATTATTTGCAAGCAAATAAAAACAAATAGAATATATTTATAGCAGATTTTTGGCTGCTGTAAACTGAAACAGTTGCCTGTTTAATATTGTGTACATCTATTAGTAACTAAAATAAAGAATTATGCCGCAAGTAAAACCCGGTATTGCAACAACCATATTAATGCCAGAGCCGGCAGGAGAAGGTTTTGTGGAAATTTCGCCAAACAAAACCCTTTTTATACAGAAACTCACTTACGATGACCCGATAAAACCGGAAATCGTGGAAGACCTGCAAAAGATTGAAGACGTTTTTGCTTATTTCAAACCAGCAGTAGAAGTTGAGCTGGATAAAGAAGACGGGTCAACCACTGGAGAAACTTTCCAGTTTGCTGGGTTGGGAGATTTCGATCCCAAAAACCTGACCAACCAAAGCGCTTTTTTAAAAAATCTGAACCTGGAGTATGATGCTTACCTGAAAGTAATCAAACAACTCAAGTCCAATAAAACCCTGGCCAATGTGATCCAGAATCCCGAAACAAAAGCGGCTTTTATAAGTGCCCTCAAATCACTGGTCTCAGAACTTGAAGAAAAATAAATTCCACTAAAAAACATTTGCATTTAGTTCTAACACAACAAAACATACCACTATGGCTAACGAAGAAGCAAAAAGCGAGGAATCATCAGCATATAAGACCGGGGAGAAACAGGAAGCAAAATTTTCAATGGATGAATCGCTGAACAAACTTGCGAAAGCAGGAGGGTTCGACTTTTTAGAGGCCATCGTTGATGGGGCCGATAACCTTAACCCTGCCAGGAAAGCCAAGAAAAATATTTTTCTGACAGACGATAATAAAAAAGTTCAGCGTGCTGAGTTGAAAAAGAAGATGAATATCTGGCTCGACCTGCTGGAAAATTCAGATTCAGTATCAGCTATGGTTGATAAGAGTTCTGAAAAGGCACAGGCAGCAGAAAGCCTGCTTAAAGCCAATCTTAAGAAAGTATTGGAAACAACAAAAGAACTTGAACAATCCTACCGCTCTGTAAACCTGTTTTATAAGAATACAGAATCTTCGAAACTCAAAAATCTATCTATCATGAATGCTGCCATGAGCCAGCTCACCGATCTTGATGAGCCCAGGTTTATTGACCACGTGGCAGATGAAATGAAACAGAATTTCGACAGGCTTGATCTTCGTCAGAATTATTCCTTACTTGTAATACCCGGTTATTTAAAAAGCAACAAGGTAGTTGACAAATGGGCTAAAATTGCTTACAACAATAAAGCTATGCTGGTAACAGATTTCGAAAATGTTGAAACCCCGGATGATGCCCTTGATCTTTTTACCGACGCCAATTTAACCGGGGGAGACCCGCACAAGGCGAATGTACTGATGACATGCAACTACATTGTTGGGAGAGGCAAGAATGCAGATATAGGGGAAGAAGAAGATATTTATGTGCCTGGCTCGGCAGCGTTGGCAGGAAAACTTTATTGCACCAAAATGTCGCAACCGGTTGCGGGTAAAACTTATGGTAGCATTGATGAAGTAGATGCTGTTCGTTTTGATATGAAAAAAGCAGAGATATCAGAGCTCGAAAATGCCGGCCTTGTTCCACTCGTTGGAGAGTGGGGTAAGGTGATGCCTTTTTCAGCGAAAACACTTTTTAACGGAGATAACCTGGGAATGCAGACCTACTCGGTTGTAAGGGTATTTGATTTTATTGCAAAAGTTATGTCTGATTTTCTTAACAGGCGGGCATTTGAATTGTGGAATACAAAAATGGAAGGAAACCTGCGCAAACAGATCGTAAAATTCCTTGATGGTATACAGGGGCCCGATAAGCTTATTGAAAAATTTCAGATTATCCGTTTTGAAAGAGACGAAGATCAGAAGGATCATATTTTTCTCGACATACATATTACACCCTTCTTTCCTGCTAAAAGTTTTCTCGTGAAACTGGATGGCTATAAAGGAGATGATGGTGAAGAATGGAAAGCTGAGTTTAAACAGAATAAATAAACCTGTATAAAACAGGAAAAAATGCAAAACCTTCTATTGGTTTTGCATTTTTTGTAAATAACACGATACTTTGCCTGGTGGCAGGCGCCTTTTTCCTGGCCCTTTTTATCCCCTTACAAAACTCTAAAAGAATTTCATTTTAACGATTTTTATAACTAATTTGCTAATTCCATTAGGCCCTGAAAAAACCATCAGAAACACCGATTATACCTGTTGTTTTCCTGTTGAAACCGGCCTCAGGCATGGTTGCCGAGTTTTCACAAATATTAATCCTTAAGCAAAAGCTTAAAAGCGGGAGCAAAAATGATTCTTAAATTCTTTTTACTGTATATAGGTGTTTTTTTTGCCGGAACAATTGCTTTCCTAATGCTGGCAAAAAATTTTGCACAAAGCTTTTCTGTTGCCGGTAAAAAACCTTTGCTGGAAGGAGGGCTTTCAGCGATTGCCGTATCAGGGGTCGGTTATTTTTCAACAGTATTTACAAAACACCTCTTTACCATATTCTGGATTTTTACTGCTATATTCCTGCTTTTTGGGATCATTCATGTAGTATTCTTTCACCGGAAGTATTTTTACAGCAGCCCGCAGGATCGTAACAAAACAATTTTTGCCGAAATACTATTCATGCTGGCATTGCTTTTCTTTATCATTGTGGTTTTTTCGAGCCTTGAGTACTTTCTCGAAAACAAAGAGTTCCTCTATTTCCCCACCCTGATGAGTATGCTGGCATTTTTCATACCCCTGGCAGTGCAGCATGCTTTTGAAGCAGCCTATAATATTCCGGATACCGATTTCCCCACATGGCAGTACCCGTTGTTTAATCCTATCGAACTTCCTGATGAACGACCCAATGAAAAGGTACTGGTGATAGCTTTTGAAGCAGGGAAGCGGGTAACAGACAAGATCAAAACAAACTTCCGGGCCAAAGGACCGGAAACAATGTTGCTTGGAGATCTTTTTTATCATTTTATCAATGACTACAATGAATTTCAGAGTGAAACGCCAATTGAATACGCGGATAATGAAAACCTGGCGTACGAATGGGGATTCAGGTTAAAGCCTAAATGGTACCAGCCGCAGCGCATCCTGGATCCGGGGCTTAGCATGCGTGAAAACGGAATACAGGAAAACAGCATCATTATTTGTGAACGCATTTAATAAATAACCTTACAATGAGGGAGAACAGAAAATACCTGCCTGTAAACTGGATTGATGGAATGAAGATCAACAAAAACCATTTCATTGAACAGGATCATGCTTTTACAGATGGATTGCAGGAAATGGTATCTCTGAATATTTCACCGTTAAGGTTTGGAGTACTTCCTGCTTCTTCTACAGGAGAAAACAGCTTCAGCGTAAAAATCTCACTCGATAACCAGGATAGCCTTCGTGTTTCTGTTTTATCATGCCAGGCCATAACAATTGGTGGCGCCCGCATTTCAATACCTTTAGCGCCAGGAGCCGGAGAGCAAGCGGGTGAAACAGCTATAAACAAAACTTTCCCTTTTGCAGCAGCGGGGTCGGAGTCTGCCTGGTGGATATTTCTCCTGGTAAATCCCTTTGAACGGCAGCCTGTAGGTAGCCCGGATCTGTCGGAAAATCCCCCACGCCTGCCTTTTGTGGTTCCTGTTAACAGCCTGGAACTGGTTAGTGAAAGCAATTATCGGCAATATGCCAATCACCCGTATGCAATGCCGATAGGCAGAGTATCTGTAAATGGAAACGATATCAGGGTAGAAGACAATTATATTCCTCCCTGTATAAATGTTTCGGCACATCCAGACCTGCTTGCCCTGTTGGGTGAACTGGATAAATACCTTGCCGACCTGGAACTGTATGCTTCACAAATTGTACAGAAAATATATGTAAAGAAACAGCAGAATGAAATTTCTGAACTTGTTATGTTTCTATGCGACAGGGTGATGCTGTACCTGGGGCAGGCTATTACCGGCATCCGCTGGAAAATGGCATACGAACCCCCTGTTGAAATGTTTATTTGTATCGCAACGTTGGCCCGTGTAATGAAAAATGCCATTGACCTGCGGATTGGCTCGGGTAAGGAAGAACTCATGACTTACCTCAGTGAATGGTGCGCCGGAGCCGATGGACAGCCCCTTAAACAGGGAGAACTGGAAACCATGCTGGGCAACATGGCAAATGCCTCTTTCACCAATAATGATATCGATAGAAATATAAGACAGGTAGCGGTGTTTGTAAAAACCACCCTGCGTCTTTTTGAAACATTGAGTAAGCTGGAATTCATTGGAAAAAGAAAAGAAAGCGGAATATTTGTGAAAGAAGAAACAACCCAACAGCCTGCAACGGCCCAACAGCCGCCCAGGCGTCGATTCTTTGGCTAGTATTTGGGCCCATAACATCTTAAAAAAAATACCATGGAACCTGCAAACAGGAACGAACGAAAAAAAGCCTTTTTAAATTTTCTTGGCCTTCTTTTGGTATGCCTGCTGCTGATCATAGCAACTGTTTATTTCAGTGTTCAGATACCTTTCAGGCAAAATGATATCCTTATTAATACAAATACCAGAGAAATGGAGGCGAAAAAAAGAGAACATGCTTTTTCCGACAGGTTCCTTGAAAAATTCACACTTGTTTCCAATGATCTTGATTCCATCAATACGAGCAATCGACCGGAGCTGCTTGAAAGCCAGATTGTAGATAATAATGCA
>JAFDXA010000087.1 GCA_018268185.1 Bacteroidota bacterium | reverse complement strand
TGGGCAACCCATGCAACCTTTCAATTCGAGCCAGGTGTTTAAAGACCGTACCGGTGATATGCAGCTGGAAGGAAATATTGAATACCGTTATGATATTGCACGGATCATACCCAACACACTTACGCTCAGGGGAGCATTGTTTGCTGATGTTGGCAACATCTGGAATATCCGTAATTCAAAGGCAGATGGTAGTACGGACAGCACACAATTCAGGCTTAAAAACCTATACAGTCAACTGGGCGTTTCGGCAGGAACAGGTTTCCGGCTCGACTTCAACTATTTTGTACTCAGGTTTGATTTCGGCTTCAGGTTCAAGAGACCGGAACTCTATTATATTAACCATGGATGGAAAGCGCCTTCTGTTGGTTTCGACAACCTGTTGAACAAGATATTCGCCCCCAGTGAAAGACAATGGCGTTACGAAAATTTCAATTTTACTGTGGGGATCAGTTATCCGTTTTAATTTCAACACTGCCTGCTGATACAATGCTCTGAAGAAACGCATCAAGCGTCATTGCATCGGTTACTTTACATTCACCAATGGCTGTGCGGCGCAGGGCCGACAGGTAGGCTCCGCATCCCAACAGTTTTCCAAAGTCATGTGCTACACTCCTGATATAGGTTCCGGTTGAACAAACAATCCGGAATTCAACAACCGGCATATTCACTGAAGTGATCTCAAATTCATCTATCCTGATATTGCGTGGCTGAAGATCAACTTCTTCTCCCCGCCTTGCCAGTGTATACAGCGCAGTTCCCTCTTTCTTTATTGCTGAATATACCGGGGGGTATTGCTGAATATCGCCGATAAAAGATCCGGTGGCATTTTGTATCATTTCATCCGTGATACCGCTTGTGTCCTTTTGCTGTTCAGGATCACTTTCAAGATCATAAGTGGGCGTTAATGCCCCCAAAGTAAAAGAGCCTGTGTACTCTTTCTCCTTTGCCATGTATTCATTGATCTTTTTGGTGAACTTTCCTGTGCAGATGATCAGCAACCCGGAAGCCAATGGATCAAGTGTACCTGCATGTCCCACTTTTTTGATGCGTAAACTGTTGCGTACCTTTTTGATGATATCGAAGGAGGTCCAGTGCACAGGTTTATCGATAAGCAGCACTTTACCTTCTTCGTAAACCGCCCTGACTGCTTCATCTGCCTGCACAACAGGCGTGCGTGGCTGCGAAGTTCCTGCCATGTCCATTTTCTCCTTATGCTTCCTGAAATAAGATCCCTTTCGTGCCACGATTTTTTTTTGCGAAAGTAGATATTAAAAGCGAATTAAAAGAAGTGCACTGCAAGCATCAGATCGCCTGGCGTGTTTTGAGTTCCAGGTATTTGTTTACGGAATCGATGGTAAGATTCTCGGGTGAAGTGAGTATCGATGGTATCCCGTATTTCTGCAATTCTTTTACGATGAGTTTTTTCTCAAATACAAATTTTTCGGCGATCGTTTTTACGTAAACATCTTCCAGGTTGCCTGCATTGGCACCGGCCAGTTTCACCAGCTCTGTATTTTCAAAAAATACAACCAGCAACAGGTGATGTTTGGCAATGGAACGAAGGTAACCGATCTGCCGTCGGAGCCCGTTGAGTGATTCAAAATTAGTGTAGAGTATCAGCAGGCTTCTTTGTTTGATACGATGCCTCACCTGCATGTACAACATTTCAAAATCACTTTCCAAAAAGCCTGTTTGCTGTTTGTACAATGCTTCCATGATGTTCTGCCTTTGAATGGGCTTACGGTCTGCTGCCAATATAGAACCTATCTTATCTGCAAATGTGATCAGCCCGATCTTATCCTGGCGATGCAGGCAAACATCACTCATTACGAGTGTGCTGTTGATCGCATAATCGAGTAAGGTTAAACCCCCGAAAGGCATTTTCATAAGCCTGCCTTTGTCTATAACACAATATACCTGCTGTGATTTTTCATCCGCATAATTATTTACCATCAGGTTGCCCCTCCTGGCTGTAGCTTTCCAGTTAAGAATGCGCACGTCATCACCGGTTACGTATTCCTTGATCTGTTCAAACTCCATACTCTGTCCGATCTTACGCATACGCTTGCTTCCATGTTCATGCAGCAGGGTTGTTTGAGATATGAGCTGGTATTTTTTAATCTGCATGAAAGACGGGTAAACCGGCACATCAACAGCTGTTGTCATGGTAAAACGCCTCACCAGCAGTTTCAATGAAGAACGCACATAAGCATGCGTATCCCCGAAAGCATATACGCCCCTTTCCGTAGGCCTGATGCTGTACAGGAAACTATGTTCCTGCCTGGGACTGAATGATTTTTCGAGTTCAAAGTCACGAACCTGCAGCTGTTCCGGCAATTCATCTATCAATTTCACGTGAAGCTGGTAATCCTGCCTGTTGGTAACCTTGAGTGTAACCTCATTCGTATCACCATTGCTCATGCGTTCACTTAACTGCCTCCTGATACGTGGGCTCCTCGCAAAGAAGAAAAGAAATACATAATCAGTAATTACAAGAAAAAGAAATACAAAAAGGATCGCCTGGGATACGACAAGGAAAAACGGGTAAAAAAAAGACATCACAAAACAGAGTGTGCAAAGCGAAAGGCCAAAATAAAACCTGATGCTCAGAAACAAATCCCCGATATATCTTTTTATTAGCTTCATTCAGCCTTTTGAATAATTCTTAAAATTTATATTCATCCACAACGTTCAACACTAAACTTC
>JAFDXA010000086.1 GCA_018268185.1 Bacteroidota bacterium | reverse complement strand
GATACCTCCCAGGCAATATGGAATAAGGAATGCAAACATCATCCAGCTTTTCCACGCAAAGGCAAAAAGTAATAGCCCGATGGCGTATAGTAAAAGCCCGAGATAAACACTTCGTTCATTTCCCAGTTTGGGATTGATGATGCGGATCAATCCTCCCTGCACAGTAGCTACCAGTAACCCTACTACCCCGAGAGAAATTCCGATCATTGTTTCAGACCAGTGAAATTTTTCAATGGTAAAAAAACTCCAGTTGCTTTGTACGGCATGAGCTGCCAGGTATATCAGTATAAATGCACTGATGAGGCCCCCAAGGGCCGGGTGTTTTGTAAGACTTTGCAGTGCCCCGAGCGGATTGGCTCTTTTCCAGTCAAAAGGCCGCCTGTTAGACAAGGCCAGTGATTCCGGTAAAATAAAGTACCCATACAGCCAGTTCAGGAAGCTAAGTCCTGCTGCCACCATAAATGGCACCCTGGCACCGAAGGAACCCAATAATCCCCCTATTACCGGCCCGATAATAAATCCCAACCCGAAGGCCGCCCCCACCATTCCAAAATTCTTTGCCCTGTTTTCCGGTGTGCTGATATCGGCTATATAGGCTGTTGCCGTTGTAAAACTGGCTCCTGTAATGCCGGCAATGGCCCTTCCTAAAAACAACCAACCAATGGTAGGAGCGAAAGACAGGAACAGGTAATCCATGGCAAAACCAAAAAGGGAAAATAACAGCACGGGCCTTCTGCCATACTGATCACTCAAAGCCCCCAGCACCGGCGCAAACAAAAACTGCATAATAGCATAGGTGAACGTAAGGTAGCCCCCGTAACGGGATGCATCGCTAATGTCGCCATGTATCAATTGCTCGATCAGTTTCGGCATCACCGGAATGATGAGTCCGAGCCCGGTTACATCTATCACCAGTGTAAGAAAAATAAACCCGATAGCAGCCTGTTTTTTATCAGCCATAACAAATTAATAGATGCACAAAAATGAGGGAATTTTATATCTTCCACTGCTTTTTTGAAAAATCCGGCTACCTGCCGAAGGTTTTATTCCGGATAAGCTTCTAAAAAAGACTTTAACCAGTAAAATATACCAATGAGAAAAATTGCATTGCTGAGCACACTGATGCTTTTTGTTATCGCTTTTGAATATTGCTCCAAAAAGGATACAACAGCAGCAGAAACAAACACTGTACCACAGCCTTCGCTTCCTGCCACTCCTTACGATTATGTAAGATCGTACCCGGCATACCTGCAGACAACAATGGCCCAGGATGATAATACCCCAGCTAACAACCAGCTTACCAACGATGGAGCTACTTTGGGCAGGGTGCTCTTTTATGATAAGCATTTATCTAAGAACAATACCATTAGTTGCGGCTCCTGCCACAAACCATCCAGTTCTTTTACAGATCCCGATCAGTTCAGTAAGGGCTTTGAGGGCGGACTTACTGCCCGTAATTCGATGCCCCTGTTGAATGTGCGCTTTTATAAATCAGGAAAAATGTTTTGGGACGAACGTTCCCCAACACTCGAACACCAGGTATTGCAGCCAATACAGAATCATGTAGAAATGGGGTTAACCATCTCAGAACTGGTTTCAAAAGTATCTGCACTGAATTACTATCCTGCATTGTTCCAGAAAGCTTTTGGCAGCAGCACGATCGACAGTGTACGGATTTCAAAAGCACTGGCCCAGTTTGTTCGTTCGGTGGTAACCTATCAATCAAAATACGACCTGGTTAAACAGGGGCTCGCCACTTTTACCGCAGCAGAGCAAACCGGTGAGCAGTTGTTCTTAAATGCCACACCGCCACCACCAGCTCCACAAACAACCTGTGCTGGCTGTCATAAACCACCTTTCTTCCTTACTTCATCACCGGCAGCCGGATTTGGCCTGCCTGATGCTGCAGATTCTGGAATAAACAACACTGGAAATTTCAAATCAAGTTCATTAAGGAATATTGCGCTCACAGCTCCCTATTTCCACAACGGAACAGTGGCTAGCTTACAGGCATTGTTATCAACAGCAAACGTACCCGCACACCGGGTTGCGCCACAGGACGTACAAAACATCATCGCTTTCCTGCAAACACTTACCGACCAGGCAACTGTTGCAGATCCAAGATTCGCTGATCCTTTTTAATAAAAGACTTTAGGTGGTTTTTCTATGAGGCGGGCAAGCAATTGCCTGCTTTTTATTATAAACCCTGCTGATTGGGTTTTGCTTGAGCTGAATTATGGATTGAGATAGATAACACCCTTAACCGTTGGATGCTTTCCGCAATGATAGCGGATGGTGCCGGTAGTATCTTTCCGGAAATAATAGGAATTATGGGGAAGAATAACCCCGCTTAGAATAGTTGAGGAATCATCTGAAACAATACTGTGTTCAATTTCGCTATCATTTACAAAAGTAATTGAACTACCGGTTTGCAATGTTAGTACCGAAGGAGAAAAGGAACTATCTTTAGCCAGTATATAATGGGTAACCAGGCCCCCTCCTGTTCCGTTGAAATCGTCTGCCGTTTTGGTGCAGGAATAAATGCCGGCGGCTACGATCCCGGTGAGTAGAATACTGTATAACCTGGTCTTTCTCATTATATTCATGTATTTGGGGCTACAATTTAGCGAAAATAAAATATTCTGTTGCAGCCGTTTGCCTTAAACACGCTCCTTCATTTTATCAGGGTTTAAAAGCACGGCATTACGCATGGTTTTATTTCCCCAGATGACCATCCTTTTCATTTCGCTGCCTGTGGCATCATCCTTGATTTCCTGATAATTCCCAAATCAGATAACATGAAAACATTTGGAATTATACTGGTAGCAGCCGGCATCCTGATGCTTATATTCCGCGGATTCAGTTTTACAAAAGAGAAAAAAGTAGCAGATATCGGCCCGGTTGAAATCAATAAAAAAGAAAAAAAATCTGTTGCCTGGCCGCTTTACGCAGGAGGTATTGCTGTTGCCGCCGGTGTGGTTGTATTGCTTGCTTCGCGAAAGAAAGATTAGCCCACATTCATGGAAGGATGTAAGCTCGTTCGTAACTTTGCCCGATGGCAAAATACTTAGACGAACTGAACGAAAGACAAAGAGAGGCGGTACTGCATAAAGATGGGCCCCTGATGATCATTGCCGGCGCCGGAAGTGGTAAAACCAAGGTGCTTACCACACGTATCACTCACCTGATGGCTGTTCATGGTG
>JAFDXA010000085.1 GCA_018268185.1 Bacteroidota bacterium | reverse complement strand
TTTGTGAAAGATGCTTTCAGTTACGGTATCAAAGGGTGGATCGGTGATATAGCAGTTACTACCAATAACAGGGTTGATCAACTCATACTGAGTTATTTCCTGCCTCCTGCTGCATTAGGGCTTTATTCCATTTGTGGTAATATCGGGCAGATGTTGTGGCTGCTCCCCAGCTCGGTTCGGTATATACTATTTAATAAAAATGCAGAGCTTGATAACGAAGAGCATAAAAAAGCGCTTACCGCCAAGTACCATGCATTCTTCATGATCACGGGCCTGGCCATAACGATCGTATTTATCTTTTTTGCGAGGCTGATCGTGCAGGTATTGTATGGGAAAGATTTTTTACCGGCAGTAATTCCTTTACAGATTTACCTGGTTGGATCAGGTATTTATATCGGCACTATGATACTCACAAAATATTTTGTGGGCGCCAAACAGATCATCCTGAATTCATACATACAATTATTCTCTGCTGTTGTGGGTGTGATCACAGCTTTCATTTTCATCAGTAAATATGGTATTACCGGGGCTGCTATTTCCAGTTCCATATCGTATGTAGCATCTTATTTACTGGCAGTATATTATTTTAAAGACATCAGGTGCCTGTGGAATGGCTTCCTGCTTTTTCTAAAAAAGCCGGGAAAACTGGGGCAGGCATAACAATAAAAAAGGTATGCAGTAAATTGCTGCCGTTTTCCTTCAGTTAATTTAAACACCAAGAATATAAAATCATGAAAAAAGCATTAGTGTGCGGCGCTGGTGGTTTCATCGGCGGACACCTGGTTAACCGTTTGAAACAGGAGGGCTATTGGGTAAGAGGCGTTGATGTAAAAGAGAATGAATATGGCAACAACGCATCAGACGAATTCATCCTTGGAGATCTCCGTGATCCTGCCTTTACCATTTCAGTTGTAAAAGATGTTGATGAAGTGTATCAGCTCGCTGCCGATATGGGAGGAGCCGGTTATATCTTCACCGGTAACCATGATGCCGACGTGATGCACAATTCAGCCATGTGCAATCTCAATGTGCTGGAAGCCATGCGTGTGAACAATGTGAAAAAAGTTTTCTATTCAAGTTCTGCCTGCATTTACCCGGAACACAACCAGCTCGATCCTGATAACCCGAATTGTGAAGAAGCTTCTGCATACCCGGCAGCTCCCGATAGCGAGTATGGCTGGGAAAAATTATTCAGCGAACGCCTTTATTTTTCTTATGCCCGCAACTATGGCTTTGAAGTAAAGGTTGCCAGGTTTCACAACATCTTCGGACCACAGGGAACCTGGAAAGGCGGAAAGGAAAAATCTCCCGCAGCACTTTGCCGCAAAGCAGCCGAAGCGGAAAACGGAACTTCCATTGAAGTTTGGGGTGATGGTGTTCAAACGCGTTCATTTCTTTATATAGATGAATGTCTTGATGGTGTAAGAAAATTAATGCAATCTGAATTTGCCGGACCGGTTAATATTGGTTCCGAAGAAATGATATCTATCAATGACTTCGCCAAAATGGCCATTGAAATATCAGGCAAAAAATTATCGATCCATAATATTCCCGGGCCAACAGGTGTACGTGGCCGCAGGTCTGATAACAAACTCATTTTCGAAAAACTTGGCTGGGCTCCCTCAATGCCGCTGAAGCAGGGCATGGAAAAAACATTCCAGTGGATCAACCAACAGGTAACTAAGGAACTGGTAGCTAAGTAGGCGATAACCGGAATGATGCGTACAAGTACAAAGCCGGCTATGTGTAAAAAAGGTAAAACCCTTTTTCTGAGCATTGCCTATCCACCCAATCCAACCGCTTCGGCTGTTGTACACAGGCAACTGCTTGATCAGTTTGACCCGGAAAGTTTTGTGGTGTTAAGCGCTTTTTTCCCAAAAGCAAAAAAAGCAGAAGTACCCAAACAGGTACGCCTGCATTTTATCTATATAAGCCTTGAATTTTTTTCTTCAAAATTCCACAGGCTTCTCGCCCGCCTGCAAAGAATCAGCATCCCGCTGCTGTTGAAGCTGTACATAGCCCGGGTAAAACCGGCTACGATTGTAATTGGTTACCCCGATTTGTATTGGCTCGACATCTGTTCATCCGTTGCCCTCAAAAAAAACATTCCGTTTACCGCTTACCTGCACGACACGATCGTGGAGGCAACTTATTTCGGCCCATCCCGGCAACTGGCGCAGCAGCTACAGGAGAGGATATTCAGCACGGCACAACATATTGCCGTAATGAGTGAAGGCATGAGGGCGCTGTACCAAAAGAAATATGGAATTGATAGTGTATCGTGGGAACATATTTACCCGGAGCAACCAATGTTATTCAACCCGGAAAAAGAAAACAGGGCCCATTGGTCGGGTGATGTGTACGAAGTGAATTACCGTTCTGTTGTAAGATTGAACAAAGCGCTTTCAAAGAATGGTATGCAGTTTTCAATCTCCAATGGAAAAAGCAAAGAACAGTTACAGACTTTCGGCATCTCCGGTGATCATATCTCAAAAGTATTTTACCCGCAGCGAAGCGAATACCTTAAAAGTCTTTCAACAGCAAAGATCCTGTTGCTTGCATTGAATTATTCAGATGAATGCCAGGTTCATGAAGATGAACTGTCAACCATCTTCAGTACCAAAACACCAGAATACCTGGGCAGCGGAAGTCTGATCGTGTATCATGGTCCTTCGCATTATTTCCTGGCGAAATTCCTGCTGGAGCATGATTGCGGAGTAGTAATAGAAGAACGTGATGAAGATCTTATCGCAGAAAAATTGCAGCATATCTGCAATAATTACGGAGATTACAGGAATAAAATAAGCAATGCTATGAAAAGCCTGGCCATATTCAGCCCGGAAACCGTAACAAAAAAAGTGATCAACACACTGAATGTATAAATTCATTCCATATACAGTATCAAGGAAAGCAGTGATCGTTTCGATCTACCTTTTTACTTTCCTGTTCCTTGCTTTGTATGGAAGGCAGGGATTTCAAACATTGAACCAGGTGATCCTCTGGGGCTTTGGACCGATACTCGCATTTTATATT
>JAFDXA010000084.1 GCA_018268185.1 Bacteroidota bacterium | reverse complement strand
TAAAGATGAGGAATTTCAACTAAACCACAAAGCCAGCTGGCAGCACTGGGAGCGTAGCCAAAACTGCCGGCGGCTTGGTTATCTGTCAAGCTGATTAACTGAAGATTGGTAGTGAGTTGATGTTGAGATTACTTCCGTCCGCCCAGTTTGCGTTCAATGCTGTTGTTGGCTGCTGCTATTTGTCTCACTATTTCTTTAATAGTTGTCTGTTAGAAATGTTGTTCATTAATACTTCAATTTCTTGATTTAAGTTACTATTATAAAGTAAAAATGATTTTTCGTTGTCAATTTGAGATAATTTAAGTAAGCCAAAGTCCCGAATAAGTAATAGCTTTTTCTTGACTTTAATTTCGGTTAAAGTGTCAAGCATCAATGTTGTATGCCTTAGACTACCAAATGACGTCAAATATGTTAGCTCAATAACATTTTTGTCGATTGTCAAACCAGTTAAATATTTGCTATCTAAAAGCAAGCGTACTAGAATTGAGCCGATAAAGAGTCCAGTCAACACCCCTGAAGAAAAAAAATGTGATATTGCTAAATGAGGCGCATAATATTTAATGAGTAAAAGTGTCAACCAAACAAGGGGGACAGAAAAAGTATATGCTAGAATTTTAAACCTCATTTCGGAATTGTATGATCGTTTATAGTAGCAGCCAACGTACGTGCATTGACGCCAACTGGGAATAGTTGCGTTGTCTGCCCGGTTGCAAATGCCTATTAAAGATGAGGAATTTTGACTAAACCGCAAAGCTAGCCGGCAGCACTGGGAGCGTAGCCAAAACTGCCGGCGGTTTGTTGATCTGTCAAGCCGATTTACTGAAGATTGGTAGTGAGTTGATGTTGAGATTACTTCCGTCCGCCCAGTTTGCGTTCAATGCTGTTGTTGGCTGTAGTTTTTAATAATCTTCGTATTCTTTAAGAGGTTTGTAATTTTTGTACCTAACATAACTGCCCCTAATTTTCTTATTTCGGTAAATTACCTTTTCTCTGCCATTGGAGTCGTAGGTAGTGACAGTTAAACCGTCGGATAATTCCACACTGGCAAATTCTTTTAGACTATCTCCTTGTAATTTTAGAAAGACTGTCTCACAACCCCCATAAACTAAGAAAGCATCAATGCAATTGAGCTGGTTATTATAAAGCAAGTTTGGATATTCATCAGAATTTTTTATATAAATTAATTGATCTTTTTTTATGTCATAAATAAAAAGTCTCCTTATTTTATTTGCACCCCTGGCCGCAAGAGCAGGGACATATGTAAAGTCATTTAGTTTATCATTATTAAAGTCAGAGATTTCAGGCTCGCAACTAAGAACATCATCTTTGTCTTGCTCAAACTTATTTTGTAGCTTCCATTTGCCAGCACTTTTCGTGTAAAAATTAATTACTACGTAATTGCTGTCTGAAATGCGATATTTTAATAGCTCAATTTTATTATGCCCCTTTTTGCCAATATGTGTGCTATCAATAAAAATCTCCTCAGGAAGCGGTATCTCAGCAATTGGCATAAGGATTTGGCTGAATGCTAAAGTATAAGCTGGGTAGAGTAAGAGAATAAGAAAAAATTGTTTCATCTATAGAGTATTCCTCAATAAAATTACAGCCAACGTTCGAGCATTGACGCAAGCTGGGAATTTATAGCTCGTCCGCCTGGTTGCAAATGCTAATTAAAGATGAGAAATTTTGACTAAACCGCAAAGCCAGCCGGCAGCACTGGGAGCGTAGCCAAAACTGCCGGCGGATAGATTTTCTGTCAAGCCGATTTACTGAAGATTGGTATTGAGTTGATGCTGAGATTACTTCCGTCCGCCCAGTTTGCGTTCAATGCTGTTGTTGTGTGCTCGTGCGATTAATAGGTTTGGATTAATACATCTGTCGGTATTCGGAGTGTATTATGCAAATTTCGAATCATTTCTAAGGTTAGCTTTCTTTTTTTGCTTAAAATTTCGCTAGCTCTGCTTTTTAGGCCTACAACATTTGCAAGGTCTGATTGTGTATAGCCAAGCTGCTCCATCCTAAATTTAATAGCCTCGACCGGGTCTGGAAAATCAATTGGGTAATGATCTTGTTCATATTTCTCAATGAGAAAACCTAGCATTTCAAGTTCATCTCCTTGTGGAGTGCCAGGTTTTGAATCAAAAATAATTTCAAGCCTATTTAGGGCTGATTGATAGTCTTTTTTTGTTTTTAATAGTTTGAGTGTCATTGCTTAAATTTTTGATGCATCGATCTTGTCATATTGTGCATGTGTGCCAATAAAACGAATCCATAGCATTTGATAATTGTAATTTATCCTAACAATTAGCCTGTAGTTATTATGTTTGATATTAAAAACAACCCTATTGTCACCTAAAATACTTGCTGACGGATAATCTTTCTTTAATTGATTTGAATTCTTCCAATTAGCATTTTCCGCCTCTTTATACCATGCCTTTAGATGCTGTTCAGAATCAGGGTATTTAATCCAAAATTCTCTTAATATTTTCCTAGCTATAACTCTCAAACTAATTTGTTTCTGCAAATATAAGTAGTAGTTCCCGAAATGGGAAATTATTTATTACCTAAAATTTTAAATGAGCATGGCACACAACGTTCGAGTATTTGCGAAGGCAGGGAATTCATTGAATGTCCAGCCCGGTACAAATGCCTAATTGAAAATATGTTGTTGAAGTTATGAACTAAAGCTGAAAATTGAACGTCGAGCCCGAACCGCTGCTGATGCTTGCACTTAGCTGATGTTACAATGTCCAGCCCTGCTTTTGCAAATACTTTTGTTGTAGGCAGTTTTGTTGTCTATTGCAATTTTTCTTTATCAAAACCAAAGGCGTCTGCTTTAACTACTAGCTTATAGAAAGAAACGCCAGGAAGTGTTTGATTAGATGCTGCAATTATTTGGTCTTGTGTTTCTTTACTTGTATTTAGTCCAAAAACTATTTCTTCAACTGTGTCTGCTGGAAATGTATTTACTCTATTTCTATACAGCCCAACACCCACTGTTAAAAACCTTAATTCTTGTTCTGATTGCCACTTAGTTGATTTTCTGAAAAGTTCTTTTTCCAACAATCCAGAGTTGTCACCCATTATATGATAATCCAAAGGTGTGTCATTATAATCTACAAGTCCAACTGTGCAGTTTAAAGCTCTTGCTAATTTTACTGTGTTGAAGCCAATTGCAAAGCCGTTATGATTGTTTCCATAATGAGCCCACATTGGTTCATTGTCAAAAGCTGAACAGAAACTAAGCACACCAATAGTGTCATACCTGGAACTGTCAAGAACGTGGTCCATTCTATTTTTTTTAAAATAACTGACCGGGTCTTGAATGATAGATTGTAGCCTTATTTCTACTTCCTGCTCCAATTCTTCATCTGTTAAGTCTGGTCGTATTGATTTGCCAGCCTCTCTAATTCTTTTCCGTGCTGCTTCCAAATCAAGGTCGGGTACAACAAAGTTGTAAGGTGGTCTAACGTCATATGGGTCATTCAATGTATGTGGTTGTGCAAAGTATAGCTCTTGCTTTGTTATAATTGTCTTATGAAAATCTTTTTCCCAATCTCTGTACTTGTAAATTATAGGAGGAGTTTTTTCTGAGATTTCTTTTGCAACTTCTTCAAAGTTGTTATAAACTGTCATAATAATTTGGTTTATGTCTTATTGTGATTTGCAAATATTGAGGTGTGTCTGCAAATTGCCTACAACGTACGAGCATTGACGCAAGCTGGGATTTTTGCGTTGTCCGCCCGGTTGTAAATGCTTATTAAAGATG
>JAFDXA010000083.1 GCA_018268185.1 Bacteroidota bacterium | reverse complement strand
TGCCGGATGGACACTCTTCCGCACCAACAGCAGGGTCGATGTTCCTCGCCGGCATATCTATGAAACTAGGTGGATACGGTTGCCTGCGGGTTGCTACTTTCCTGTTACCAGAGGGCGCCCGAGAGTACGCAAATATTGTAATCATACTTTCATCCATAGCCATCTTATACGGAGCATTTGCTACGATGATGCAGCAGGATTTGAAATACATCAACGCTTATTCATCTGTGAGCCATTGCGGTTTTGTGTTGCTGGGTATCGGCATGTTAACCAAAACGGCTGTTGTAGGAGCGGTTATGCAAATGGTATCGCATGGCGTTATGACGGCACTCTTCTTCGCTGTTATAGGCATGATCTATGAAAGAACACATACCCGGCAGGTGAACGAGATGGGCGGATTACTGAAAGTAACACCTTTCATCAGTTCGGTACTTTTTATTGTGGGATTGTGTTCGCTCGGTTTACCGGGACTAAGCGGTTTTGTAGCTGAAATGACGATATTCATGGGTTCATGGGAACATGCCGATAATTTTCACAGGATTGCAACGATTGCAGCATGCATGTCGATTGTAGTAACCGCTGTGTACATACTGAGGGCGATCGGTAAAGTGGCAATGGGGCCCTTAAGGGCAGGCTACGAACAGATCAGGGATGCTGCCTGGAATGAACGCTTTGCTGTATTTGTTCTTTTGATAGCCATACTGGCGATCGGGGTCATCCCTTCGTGGCTGAACCAACTGGTTAGTCCGGCTGCAGATATTATCATACAAAAAATCAGTACGCAATAGGTAATGCTGAATGACTTCTTGATATTGATGAAACAGGAATTACTGCTTACAGTGATCATCTTCCTGTTGCTGTTTATTAAAATAGGCAGCGGCATGCGCAATGAAAAACTGTTGCCCTTGATGCAGTTGTTTCTGTTGCTGAACTTCCTGGCAGGCTTTTTCTTTAACAGGGAAGGAAGTCTTTTCGATGGCATGTATCACACTTCAGGATTGCTGGTATTGCAGAAAAATATCCTTAACCTCGCAGTTTACCTGGTATCGTTGTTGTTTTCACATTGCCTGAAAAAATCAATACACCTGGCAGAGTATTTTATCCTGATGCTGTCGGCCCTGCTGGGTATGTTCCTCATGATATCAAGCGGGAACATGTTGATCTTTTACCTGTCTCTTGAACTGGCCACCATCCCGGTAGCGGCAATGGCCAATTTTGATCTTGAAAGAAAACGTTCTTCTGAGGCTGCGATGAAAATGATCCTTTCTTCAGCCTTTTCATCGGGAATGCTCCTGTTTGCCATATCATTGTTATACGGTGTAACCGGAACAATATCTTTTTCCGGGTTGCCGGCGGTTCTGCAAAGCAACAACCTCACCATCATGCTGTTTATTTTCCTGTTCACAGCATTCGCTTTTAAATTATCGATCGTTCCTTTTCATTTGTGGACGGCAGACGTATATGAAGGAGCGCCGGTTTCAACAACCGCATTTCTTTCTGTGGTTTCAAAAGGCGCCGTGGCTTTTATTTTCATGACGGTGTTGTATAAAGTATTTGAACCGATGCAGCAACTTTGGTATCACATGCTGCTGATACTTGCTATTGCAACAATGATCATTGGAAATCTCTTTGCGTTAAGGCAACAGAATATAAAAAGGTTCCTGGCATTTTCTTCTATTGCACAGGTTGGTTTTATACTGGTTGGCATCTGTGGCGGAATGAAAGAAGGTACGGCCTCAGTTGTGTATTTTGTGCTTGTATATGTTTTTTCCAACCTGGCGGCTTTTGGTGTAACCGCTGCTATTGCTGATGCAACCGGGAAGGAAAATATCAGCGATTATAAAGGAATGTATGCCAGCAATCCTTTTCTGAGCTGGATACTAACACTTGCCATGTTTTCCCTGGCCGGTATTCCTCCCACTGCCGGATTTTTTGGAAAGATCTTCCTGCTTACATCAGGCGCTACAACCGGTGATTACTGGTTTATCATCGTTGCAGCCTTGAATATGATCATATCATTGTTCTATTACCTGAAAGTTGTTCGCATGATCTTTATGGAAAAGAATGATCAGCCATTGCCGGCTGTTGATGCTCCTTTGCCTGTAAAATTAGCGTTGGGTATTTGTGCCGCAGGTATAATTTTACTTGGATTCCTGAGTTGGGTATATGATTATATAACCCAGTTGGTATAATGCTGTATAAAATTTAGCACATGGCCATTAATAAAAATCACGAGTTTGAAGAGTTGGATGGGGTGAAATGCGGCATCGTTGAAAAAAATGTGCCTGCCGAAAGGGTAGCTTTTTTAAAGGAATTGCTTGAATTCAATAAATACACCGTAGTTGTTGTTCCATCACCGGCACCCAAAGCAGCTCCTGTTAAAACAGATAATGCTGAAGACGAAACCCCAGCTCCGGAAGTGGTACCCACCAGTTTTACAGTTGGCGTAACTGATTATACTTTTAATCCCATCAATGCAATTTTTGGCCGCTTGCTTAAATCCAAAAGCGGTCATGTGGTTACCCTGGCTTACTGGCAGCAAAAGGAATCTGTAAGCCATGATGACGTTCCTTATTTCGGTAATGGCACCGGTTAATTTCTCTTAACTATATTTCCCGAATGCTTATTGTTGTAACATTAAAGTTGCAACGGCGTGTATTCATTCCCGTTTCTGCTGCACTTGTGGAAGAGGCAACCTGTTTCTTTTAATTTATTTGTAAACAGGATGCAACCCATTTTCAAAATAGCAAGTCTTGTATGGAAACAAAATGTGTTCAGGTAGCTGAACTATTTATAAAACTGCATTATTCATTTGTTGTTTACGATAAAAGCCCCGCAGCTAACCGCGAGGCTATGAATAAGATTGAGACAGGTATTGCAAAATACCCGGCTTAAGGAAGGAAGTCGGGTACACTAGTAAGGTAGACAACCCTGTTTTCAGTAAGGAAAGTTCCCTAGTGTTGGGGAACTTTTTCTTTTTTAGTAAGAGCAGGTTGTTTAATGGTTAACTTATTTTTTCCAGGATGAGTTTTTTCACGTCTGCAAGTGCAATTCTTTCCTGGCGCATATCATCACGGTAGCGAATTGTCACCGTATTGTCTTCTTTGGTTTGATGATCAACCGTTACACAGAAAGGAGTACCGATAGCATCCATCCGGCGATAGCGTTTTCCTATAGCATCTTTCTCTTCATAGAAGCACATAAAGCTTCCCTTACACTCATCCATCAATTGCCTTGCAATTTCCGGTAATCCATCTTTTTTCAGCAATGGTAAAATGGCAAGCTTCGTGGGAGCAATTTTAGCCGGAATCTTTAATACAACCCTGCTGTCTTCTGTTCCGTCTTCTTTCGTCCACTTTTCTTCCTTGTAAGCAAGGCTTAATACGGTAAGGAACAAGCGGTCAAGGCCTACCGATGTTTCCACCACATAAGGAGTATAGTTGCCATAAGGTTTTCCTTCGGCATTCAGGTCATTATCAAAATACTGAATCTTCTTTTTGCTGTATAAAGCATGCTGGCTGAGGTCGAAATCTGTCCGGCTGTGAATACCTTCCAGCTCTTTCCAGCCAAATGGAAATTCAAATTCTATATCCAGAGCAGCATCAGCGTAATGAGCAAGCTTAACATGATCATGATAACGCAGCTTTTCTGCCGGTATACCAATGCTTTCATGCCATTTCTTCCTGGCCTCTTTCCAATAGTGGTACCATTCCATCTGTGTGCCAGGGCGTATGAAGAACTGCATTTCCATCTGTTCAAACTCACGCATACGGAAAATGAACTGACGGGCAACGATTTCGTTTCTGAAAGCCTTACCGGTTTGAGCAATACCAAAAGGTATTTTCATACGGCCGGTTTTCTGAACGTTGAGGAAATTGACAAATATGCCCTGTGCCGTTTCAGGCCTCAGGTAAACGATGTTGTCATCAGGATTTTCAGAAGCTACGGCACCAAACTCAGTTTTAAACATCAGGTTGAACTGGCGCACGTCTGTCCAGTTTGATGTTTTACTTACAGCACATTTTATTTTATTATCTTCTATCAGTTGTTTTAAGCCGGCATAGTCATCTTTAGCAAGCAAGGCATCCATGGAAGCCAGTAATGCGTCTGCTTCACTTGCTTTACCAGCTTCTTTAAGTTCATCAGCATAAGCTTCTATCAGGTGATCTACCCGGTAACGTTTTTTGCTGTCTTTATTATCGATCATAGGATCGCTGAAATTATCAACGTGTCCACTGGCTTTCCAAACAGTTGGGTGCATGAATATGGCAGCATCAATACCTACAATGTTATCGTGCATTTGTGTCATGCTCTTCCACCATTCGTCGCGAAGGTTCTTTTTCAACTGGGAACCCATCTGGCCATAATCATATACGGCACTTAAGCCGTCGTATAGTTCTGAAGATTGAAATATATAACCGTACTCTTTGCAATGAGATATCAGTTCCTGGAAAATATTTGTTTCGTTTGCCATAGCTGCAAATATAATAGATTCGGCTTTTATCTTCGAATAGCCACCATTCAGTGTAAAACAAAAAACAGCCACAAATGCTTACTTTTTTACAAGCTGTAGTGTTGTTTTATTTTTTTTACTGGTAATTACAGGCAGCCAGATTGGGTAATTCAATCGGCAATTGGTTACTGCCCGGAATTATCGCAACGTTATGTTGTAAGAAAACAATTTTGCCATTGACATCAGAAACCACGATTTCAACCTGGTCATCCTGTGCACTGGCTATATTAAGAATAATATTATTGTCAGCGGTTACCGGATTAGGTGATAAGGACAAGACTTCCAGGCCCGTTTTCTTGTTGAGTATTGCTATGGTATTACTATAACTCGTTTTTCCATCCATGTCGGTTACTTTAAGCCTGTAATAATTGATACCGGGTAAAGGGTCGTTGTCAATTCTTTCAAACGGCTCAAGGCAACGCACAAAGTCTGCAGTAATAGAATAAATATTGTTGAATTTTCTTCCATCACCACTTCGTTCCAATTCCAAAGTAATGTTTCGTGAACTTGTGCAATTTACATATAAAGACAAACGCCATTCATCTGAATGGCGTTTGTCTTTATATGCTTACTAACTCAATAATATTAACTGCATCCGAGGCTATTGCCGCAGTTTAAGCATTTGTAACAGGTTCCGCTGCGTACGGTAATGTGTCCGCAGGTATTGCAGGCGGGAGCATCGCCCTGCATGGATTTGTTGGCAGCACTTACTGCGTCCATGCTGGCAACCGGTTTTGCTGCCGGGGCTGCACGATGGGCTTTTACACCTTCTGGTTGCAGGTTGCCTGCCAATACGCGTACTTCACTTAATTCATGTGTGCGTTCGCCGATGGTTGGCATGCTTTCATCCCATGGCTCGTTGCCCAGGTTTTCGAGTTCAGGCTTATCAAGCACATGAACCAGGTCGTTTCTTCCAAGATATTCATAAGCCAGGGAGCGGAACATGAAGTCGATGATAGAAGTAGTTGTTTTGATATTCGGATGCTCTACCATACCGGCTGGTTCAAACCTGGTGAATACGAATTTTTCAACATATTCTTCCAGGGGAACACCGTATTGCAGACCGATAGAGATGGCAATGGCGAAGCAGTTGAGCATGCTGCGCATGGTGGCTCCTTCTTTGGCCATATCAATGAATATTTCACCCAGTGTGCCATCGTTATACTCGCCGGTGCGGAGGAAGAGTGCCTGACCATTGATCTTGGCTTTTTGTGTGAAGCCCCTGCGTTTTGCCGGCAGTGCCCTGCGTTCTACGATCCTGGCCAACTGGCGTTTTAAAGAAGTATCTGCGCTGTTCTGAACACGCTTGTTGATCTCCTCGAGTAATTCTTCAATCGTGAGTTTGCCCATATCAACCAGCGGAGAGATCATTTTTGCATCTGTAACTTCAGCTGTTTCTTCTGCAGCTTCATCGGTGTTTTTCTTTTTCTTGTCAGACTTGTTACTGAGTGGCTGACTGAGTTTTGATCCATCACGATAAAGAGCGCAGGCTTTGAGACCAAGTTCCCAGCTCAGGCGATAAGAATCAGCGATATCTTCAACAGAAGCTTCATTAGGCAGGTTGATGGTTTTGCTGATCGCACCGCTCAGGAAAGGCTGAGCTGCACCCATCATGCGGATATGCCCATGCGCATGGATATAACGCTGGCCGATTTGGCCGCACTTATTAGCACAGTCGAATACAGGCAGGTGTTCTTCTTTTAAATAAGGAGCGCCTTCTACGGTCATGGTTCCGCAGATATAGGTATTGGCTGCTTCAATTTCTTCATCAGTGAATCCGAGTGCTTCAAGCAGGCTCCATCCGAAATCATGGTATTGATCAGCTGTGAAGCCAAGGCGTTGCAGGCAAGCTTCTCCCAATGTATATACATTGAATACGAAACCGATCTCGAATGCGCTTCCCATTGCTGCATTCAACTTGTCGATCTCAGCAGGAAGAAATCCTTTTTCTGCGAGTGTTACTTCATTGATGAAAGGTGCACCTTTGAGTGTAGCATGTCCTTTTGCATAGTTAACGATGGCTTCAATTTCTGGCTCACTGTATTTAAGGTTGCGTAATGCCTGCGGAACACTCTGGTTGATGATCTTGAAATAACCGCCACCGCTTAATTTTTTGAATTTTACAAGGGCGAAATCAGGTTCAACACCAGTGGTATCGCAATCCATTACCAGCCCGATAGTGCCGGTAGGCGCAATCACAGTTGTTTGTGCGTTGCGGTAACCATATTTTTCACCAAGCTGAACGGCATCGTCCCATGCTTTGGTTGCAGCTTTCAGTAAATAGTCAGGGCAATATTTTGCATTGATACCCTGTGGTTTTATTTCAATGCCTTCGTAAGCATCAGATGCATCATAGGCAGCGGCACGATGGTTACGCATTACACGAAGCATGTGTGATTTGTTGTCTTCGTATTTATCGAATGCGCCAAGGAAGCTGGCCATTTCCGCAGATGTTTTGTAAGCGATACCTGTCATGATCGCTGTGATGGCTCCTGCAATGCCGCGGGCAGGTTCGCTGTCGTAAGCGATACCGCTTACCATCAGCATACTTCCGAGGTTGGCATAACCCAGGCCAAGTGTTCTGTAATCATAACTCAGCCTGGCTACTTCCTGTGAAGGGAACTGGGCCATCAGCACAGAAATCTCGAGTACTACTGTCCACAGGCGGCAGGTATATTCAAATCCTTTTACATCAAAAAGGTTTTCTCCTTCACTGAAGAATTTGCGGAGGTTAACGCTGGCGAGGTTACATGCTGTGTTATCGAGGAACATGTATTCGCTGCATGGGTTAGAAGCACGTATCGGGCCACCTTCGGGGCAGGTATGCCATTCGTTGATGGTGGTGTCGTATTGTGTACCCGGGTCAGCGCAACGCCATGCTGCATAATTGATCTGCTCCCAAAGGTCTGTTGCTTTCACCGTTCTCATGGTGCGGCCATCGCTCCTTGCTTTCAGTTCCCAATCTCCGTTTGCATCCAGTGTTTTAAAGAAGCTGTTTGGTATACGAACGGAGTTGTTGCTGTTTTGTCCGCTAACAGTTCGGTATGCTTCACCTTCGTAATCGCTCGGGTAACCTGCGGCGATGAGGGCGGCAACTTTTTTCTCTTCTTCAACTTTCCAGTTTACGAATTCAACGATCTCGGGGTGATCAAGGTCGAGGCAAACCATTTTAGCCGCACGGCGTGTTGTACCGCCGCTTTTGATAGCACCGGCTGCACGATCACCGATTTTGAGGAAGCTCATTAAACCACTGGAGGTACCGCCGCCACTGAGTTTTTCACCTTCGCCGCGGATGCTGGAGAAGTTTGTTCCTACACCACTTCCGTATTTGAATATCCTGGCCTCTCTAACCCAGAGATCCATGATACCGCCTTCATTTACCAGGTCGTCATCCACGCTTAAAATAAAGCATGCATGTGGCTGGGGGCGTTCGTATGCAGATGTTGATTTTTTGAGCTGGCCATCTTTAGGATCTACAAAGTAGTGTCCCTGTGGCTTGCCTGTGATACCATATACTTCATGCAGGCCGGTGTTGAACCATTGCGGACTGTTAGGTACGCAGGCCTGGTTGAGGATTGAATAAACCAACTCATCATAAAATATCTGTGCGTCGTTTTCAGAAGCGAAATAATCATTGCGTTCGCCCCATACTCTCCAGCAGTGGGCCATACGGTGTGCTACCTGCTTAACGCTGGTTTCCCTGCCTGTGGTGCCGTTTGGCTGAGGTACGCCGGCTTTTCTGAAATATTTTTGTGCGAGGATATCAGTAGCGATCTGGCTCCATTGTTTGGGAACCTCTACATTGTCCATTTGAAAAACCACTTCTCCGGTTGGATTTTTTATTACGGATGTCCGGTAATCGTATTCGAACATGTCGTATGCGCTTGTGCCCTCTTTGGTAAACTGACGACTGAACTTCAGCCGCTGAGCTGCTTGCTTTTTAGATGCCATAATAATTATAGACTTGGTTAGTAAGGTTAAGAAACTGTTATGTTTCCCGAAGGAAGAGAAACGAAAGTATCTTAACTGGGCTAACTTTCATATTCCAGAATTTCCCCAACCTGTGGACAAAAAATGTGCATATTTTCATAGCCCCAACGGGGGTTGATTTTGGTGAGTTTTTCACTTTTTGTGGAAAGAAAAAATTTTTTTTCGAGGTAATATTGTTGTAATAATTTATAAAGAAGCAGCCTGCTGAATAAATATTAAAAGTGGGGCATGTATGGAAATATAAACCGAAACAATTATGCGCACAGTTATACAGCGGGTTACAAGGGCAAGCGTAACTATTAAAGGAACAGTGAAGTCGGCTATAAGCCAGGGCCTGCTTGTATTTGCGGGTATTGAAGATGCTGACGATGTTTCGGATATTGAATGGCTCAGCAATAAAATTGTAAACCTGCGGATATTTGATGATGAGCAGCAAGTGCCCAATATTTCAGTGAAAGATTGCGGCGGCGATATCCTGTTGGTGAGCCAGTTTACCCTGCATGCTGCTACCAAAAAAGGGAACCGCCCGGGTTATATCAGGGCCAGCAAACCGGATGTGGCAATACCCCTGTATGAAGCGCTCATCAGGCAGCTGGAAAAGGACCTCGGTAAACCCATTAAAACGGGCGAATTTGGTGCAGATATGAAGGTTGAATTACTGAATGATGGACCGGTTACAATCTGGATCGACAGCAAGGCGAGGGAATGATGATTGATAAACACGAATTCGTGGTATAAAAAAAATAAAATGACCATACAACAGGCACAACAGGAAGTAGATCAATGGATCAAAACCATCGGCGTAAAATATTTCAGTGAACTAACCAATCTCGGGATTTTAATGGAAGAAGTAGGCGAGCTCTCAAGATTGATGGTTCGTAAATACGGAGAGCAGTCTTTCAAAGAATCAGATAAAGGAAAAGAACTGGCTGATGAAATGGCCGATGTGCTGTGGGTGTTGTTGTGTCTTGCCAATCAAACCGGGGTTGATCTTACCGTTGCCCTGCAGAAAAATATTGAGAAGAAAACAAACAGGGATGCATCCCGGCACCAGGAAAATAAAAAACTGAAATAGTATTACGCAGCTGAAATTTCCCGAAAGCCTGATGAGTTATCTTTGTGGCATGACATCATCCTACTTCAGCTATAATAAACCCAAAGTAATACAGGCGCTCCGTTATCATTTTATCAGCAGGAAAGAAATCAAGATCATGATGATACTGGTAAATGTTTTCGCCATTGCATCAGCTGCATTATTCTATTTTAAAAAAATATCCCCCTTCGCTTTTCTCATCAGTTCGTTGCTATGGTTCATTATGATGATCGTTTTCTGGTATATCCTGCCAACTGTTATTTACAGGGGCGCCAAAACGTTTAAAGACAGTTTCAGGGTAATACTCGGCGAACAGCATTTTGGTATAGAGAACGACCGGGGAAGTAATTCCTGGACCTGGGATAAATTCAGTACCTGGATGGAAAGCCCGCACTTTTTTCACCTGTATTTCAACAGCCGCTCCTTTTTTATTGTACCCAAGGAAGCTTTCGAGGGCGATCAGGAACATGAGGTGAGAAAGATATTGAAAGAGAAAATCAGGAAATAGGGGCAGATCGTTTGTTTTCTGCTTTAAAGATTTTTTTCCATTACATGGTGGGGGATACCAACTTCCAGGAATTCAGTGCCACTCACTTTATACCCGAATTTTTCGTAAAAGCCGATAGCCGTATTCCGGGCATGCATCATCAGGTTGCGGTAACCTTTGTCGCGGGCAATATTTTCAATAAACGACATCAGTGAGGCCCCGATGCCCTTTCCCTGGAGATTGTTCTGAACAGCCATCTGCCTTACCCGAAGGGTTTGCTGGTTAATGGGTGTAAGCATACAGCAGCCCAGCATTTCATCATCATCAAAGGCGGCGATGAGGATATCATTCTTTTCTTTTTCGAGCTCATCCTGGGTGAAACTGAGTCCCAAAGGCTGACGCAGTATCGTATTTCTTAACGATACCATTTGCTGGTATTCCCGGCTGCCATGGTCGATCTGTTTCAAACCCATTCCAAAAGAATTTAAAAGTGATTGCCAATAAGGGTAGATGTTATATCCAAGATACATCATTTTTAGTTTTGTTTTGATGGCATGCAAAAAATGCAGTCAACTATATTATGCAATAAGGCTTTCAGGGGAAATTTTACCCTTTATTTCAGGGTATTTACTATTTCTTTGTAATTAGTTCAAAAAGTATATTTTTGCACTTGTATTAACTAAATTTTACTACCATGTCAGACATTGCAACAAGAGTTAAAAAGATCATTGTTGACAAATTAGGCGTTGATGAAGCAGAAGTAACCCCTGAAGCTTCGTTCACAAATGATTTAGGTGCCGATAGCTTGGACACCGTTGAATTAATTATGGAATTTGAAAAAGAATTTAATATTTCTATTCCTGACGAGCAGGCCGAAACAATCACCACTGTTGGCCAGGCTGTATCTTACCTGGAAGAAAATGCCAAGTAACATCATTTAATTATCACAGGCAAATCGTATGGCTTTAAAGAGAGTAGTAGTTACCGGATTGGGAGCCCTTACGCCATTAGGTAAAACCGTGCAGGAATACTGGCAGGGTTTAACAGATGGGGTAAGTGGTTGTGATTATATCAAACAATTCGATGTTACAAAATTTAAAACCCGGTTTGCCTGTGAAGTTAAAGACTTCGACCCCACTCAATACCTCGATAAGAAGGAAGCCCGTAAAATGGATCGCTATTGCCAGTTTGCACTGGTTGCCAGCGATGAAGCCGTTAAGGATGCGGGCATCACAAAAGATAATGTGAACCCCGATCGTGTTGGTGTTATTTTCGCCAGCGGCATCGGCGGGCTCATCACTTTCCAGGAAGAAGTAATCAACTTTGCTTCCGGTGATGGAACGCCCCGTTTCAATCCTTTCTTTATTCCTAAAATGATACTGGATATCGCCGCAGGGCAGATATCCATGCGTAATGGCTTCCGCGGACCCAACTTCGCCGTGGTTAGCGCCTGCGCATCTTCCACCAATGCTATTATTGATGCTTTTGACAATATCCGCCTGGGTAAATCAGATATCATCATTACCGGCGGAAGTGAAGCGGTTATCAGCGCTGCTGGTGTGGGTGGCTTCAATGCCATGAAAGCACTCAGCGAAAGGAATGATTCCCCGCAAACCGCCAGCAGGCCTTTTGACAAAGACCGCGATGGATTTGTAATGGGAGAAGGATCCGGCGTACTGGTGCTGGAAGAGCTTGAGCATGCATTGGCCCGTGGTGCCAGGATCTACTGCGAGATCGCAGGAGGTGGTGCTACCGCAGATGCCTACCACATCACAGCTCCCCACCCGGAAGGGCTGGGCGCCAAGAATGTAATGCATGTGGCTTTACAGGACGCAGGTATGAAACCCGAAGACATCAATTACATCAATGTTCATGGTACATCAACTCCGTTGGGAGATATTGCCGAAACCAAAGCTATACTGAGCGTATTCGGCGATCATGCCTATAACCTGAACATCAGTTCTACAAAAAGTATGACCGGTCATTGCCTTGGCGCTGCCGGCGCACTCGAAGCGCTGGCCTGTATACTGGCAGTTACCAAAGACATAGTTCCGCCTACCATCAACCACTTTACCGACGATCCGGAACTCGATCCTAAACTCAATTTTACATTTAACGCATCTCAAAAAAGAGAAGTGAACGCCGCTCTTAGCAATACTTTTGGTTTCGGTGGTCACAATGCTTCTGTGATCGTTAAAAAGT
>JAFDXA010000082.1 GCA_018268185.1 Bacteroidota bacterium | reverse complement strand
CTTTGAAAAAAACCTGGCAGTACTCAAAGCTTACCCGGCATTTGAATTCATGGAAGGCGATATCCGCAATGAACAGGTTTGCCAGGACGCCTGCGCAGGTATCGATTACGTTAGCCACCAGGCTGCGCTGGGTTCCGTGCCACGCTCTATCAAGGAACCGGTGTATTTTAATGAGGTGAATGTGGGCGGCTTTACAAATATGCTCAAAGCAGCCGGTGATAATAAGGTTAAGCAGTTTGTATATGCATCGTCATCATCTGTGTACGGTGATGAACCAACCCTTCCCAAACAGGAAGACAGGGTTGGTAAATGTTTATCACCCTATGCTGCTACCAAAAAAACAAATGAACTTTATGCACAGGTTTTTGCAGATGTGTATGGGCTCAATGTGATCGGCCTGCGTTACTTCAACATCTTTGGCCCACGCCAGGATCCCGATGGGGCTTATGCGGCCGTAATTCCTTTGTTTGTAAAAGGCATCATTAACCGTATGCCTGTTTACATCAATGGAGATGGAGAGCAAACCCGGGATTTTACATTCGTTGACAATGCAGTACAGGTGAACCTGCTTGGCATGCTTACTCAAAATAAGGAAGCCATGAACAAGGTTTACAATGTAGCTGTTGGAGAGAACTTCTCTGTAAACTACCTGTATAATATCTGCAGGGATTACCTGGGAAGTGATTGGGAACCTACTTTCCGTGAGCCAAGAGCAGGTGATATACGTAATTCACTGGCCGATATATCCCTTGCCAAAAAACTCCTGGGATACCAGCCCACAAGAAAATTTGAGGAAGGACTTAAAGAAACAATTGACTTCTTTCAGAAGATATACAGCAAGTGATCATCGACTTATAAATAACTTATTATCTATTTTAATCTATGCCTTTCATACAAACAGGTTTTCCCGGTTTACTCATTTTTGAACCGGTGATGTTCAGAGACAGCAGGGGATATTTCCTCGAGAGTTACAACGAACGAACCTGCCAGGCCGAGGGAGTGAATATCAGGTTTGTGCAGGATAACCAGGCTCAGTCATCTTATGGCGTGATCCGTGGTTTGCATTACCAACTGGAACCCCATGCACAAACAAAATTCATTCGTGTTCTATCAGGAGTGATCCTGGATGTGGTGCTTGATATACGTGTAGGATCGCCAACTTATGGTAAAACTTTCAGTCTTGAATTATCGGCAGAAAACAACAAGCAGTTACTCGTACCGCATGGTTTTGCCCATGGCTATTCTGTACTGAGTGAAAAAGCAGAAGTGTTTTATAAGTGCGACCAGTTTTATAATAAAGATGCCGAAGCCGGGATCCAGTTTAACGATCCTGCATTGGATATAGATTGGAAGATACCTGTAGATAAAAGAATTATTTCTGAAAAAGACCTGCACCATCCCGGATTTGCCAATTGTAAGAATAACTTTGTATTCAACGGTTGAGTACCATGCCACATAAAAAAGTAATACTAGTAACAGGAGCCAACGGACAGCTGGGAATGGAGTTCAAAGCAATCGCCGGCAATTACCCTGGATACGCTTTTATTTTTGTTTCCAGGGAAGATTTCCCGATTGATAATTTTGGTGCAGTGGAAAGTTTTTTCCAGTCAACCCGCATTGATTGCTGTATCAATTGCGCCGCCTACACTGCAGTTGACCAGGCTGAGTCTGACCGGGGGAATGCTTTTTACATCAATGGTGCCGCAGCAGGCAACCTGGCTCGTTGCTGCCATATACATGATGTAAGATTCATCCATTTTTCAACTGATTATGTATTCAATGGCAGGGCTGACAGACCTTACCTTGAAACAGATCCCACAGATCCTGTAAATGGTTATGGCGAATCAAAGCTGAATGGAGAACTCGAAACCATAAAGCATAATCCTGGTGCGATCATCATACGTACATCGTGGGTGTATAGCAGCTTCGGGAAGAATTTTGTAAAAACGATGCTCCGGCTGATGAATGAAAGAGAATCTATTTCAGTTGTGGAAGATCAGCATGGATGCCCAACTTATGCCAATGACCTTGCCCGTGCCGTGATGCAGATCATAGAACAGGAAAACAAACCGGGTATTTATAATTATTGCAATGCTGGTGCAATCAGTTGGTACCAGTTTGCAGAAGCGATCAGGGAAATTTCAAAACTAAATTGCAAAGTGAATCCGATTCCAACCAGTGCTTATCCAACACCGGCAAAAAGGCCTGCGTATTCGGTGCTTGATACAGAGAAGATTCAACATGCTTTCAAACTTACCATTCCAACCTGGTACGATAGTCTCAAAAAATGTATAAGTCTTATAAATAATCCAAGCGGTTCTATCGATGGATAAATATTTTTTCAGATTGAATAAACAGATCTCCTAAAATCTGCAAAAAATAAACCCCAGTTGCAAGCGCTGGTAATTTAAGTGTATAGCCTGTTGTGTTTTTGATTTTTTCTGATAATAGTAACTGGCCATTGTCTGCATATAATTTAACTATTGTATTTTTCTGTTGTTTACTAAAAGATATATTCAGTGAATTTCCCTGGCTATTATATTGGATGGAAACAACCTCTGTAATACTTATTTTGATAAGAATTATAAATGAATAAACGACATGACCGTCATAATCTACCTGTTTTAACCGGTAATAGTTTATGCCATTTTCTGGCTTGTTATCTATAAGGGAATAATTATGTGGGATAGAAGTAGTACCATTGCCTTGTACTCTTCCTATCGCAGTAAAGTGAATACCATCAAAACTTCTCTCCACATCAAAATAGCGGTTATTATATTCCGCAGTTGTTTTCCAGTTAAGCAAAACTTCTGAGTTGTTCAATATAGCCGTAAAGCTTAGGAGGTTAACAGGAACAATATCAATTTTTACACCTGCATCAATATTGTTTATATTTTCTGCCGGTGCAATGTTAAAGCTGTTGGTTCTTCCATTGATATCAGCCTTGCTATTATTTGCGGCGCCTGCACCTCCTGCGTTCTGGATAGTAAAGGCATAACCGGGAGGTTTATTAAATATTGTATAATAACCATTGCCCGGAGAGATATTTATGAAATTAAAAATTCCATTTACATCTGTAACGGTGGATGATACATTAAAACCAAGATCATTATACAATTTTACATTTACTCCACTTGCCCCGGGTTCCCCGGGATCCTGAAGGCCATTTTCATTAACATCATGCCACATGAAATTTCCTACTGTTGCAAGTGAGGAACAGTTGTTGACCGTTAGGTTTGCCGTGGTTGTACTTGTACAGCCCGAGATAGTATTTGTAACCTGTAAAAGGTATTGTGTACTTCCTGTTCCTGTTATAATGATCGATGGATTTAAGGAATAAATACTACTAAGTGTTCCATTGTCAGGACTCCATAAATAAGAATATGAGCCGGGGGGATGTATTACGGGGTTAAATGAAACGTTGTTATCACCTGAACATGCCGTTACTGAAGGAATACTTACCACGGGGGCCAGTTGTGAATTTACCCCTACCACAACACTGGCAGAAGCGGAGCAGCCATTCTGATCAATTGCTGTCAGAACGTATGAAGCTGCATTGCTACCGACACAGGCAATCGGATTACCAATGTCGGGATTAGATAAACCTGAAGAAGGCATCCAATGATATTGCGTGCCAGGAGATGGCTCAGTGCCAATCTGCACACAGCTGTTCTGACAAACAGTAGAAGTGCTGAGTTGGGGCAATAACAGCTCATTTACCGTAATTAAAATAGTATCTTTTGAAATACATGATACTGAATTATCTGTTTTAGTAAGTATATAGGAAAATAAACCATTATTTGTTGCTGTAAATAATGGATTAGGATTTGATGGATTATTGAGATTTGTTGCAGGGCTCCAGCTATAAGTAATGGACGGACCTGTTTCATTCATAACACTTCCGATATATTCGCTTTGATTCTTGCACATTGCTTTATCCGGACCAGCATTAGCTGAAATAGTTGTGGGTATTATGGTTATACTATCCCGATAATAACAGCCATCCGTGTTGAATACTTCCAGGGTGAAAGTTGTAGTTGTATTTGGTGGTGGGTTTAAAGTGCTGGGGTTGGGTATTGAGTAGTCAGTTACTAGTTGGTACGGTGACCAGTTATAATCATACATGCCTGTTGGTGCACCTAATCCTAATTGAACAGGACCGTTGGCAGGGCAAAAACTTATGTCGGGTAGATCAAATGCAGGATTACTCACGGTTACGATAACCTGGTCGGAGGCTGGTAATACACAAGTCCCCGGAAATGTTGCAAGTACAGTATAGGTCGTGGTGCTTGTTGGTCTGGCCTGGGGGCGGGCAATAGAAGGATTATTAAGCCCAGCTGCCGGCGACCATTGATAGGTAACACCGGGTAAAGCCGCAGAGCCTATCACCACTGAATTTCCTGCACAAATCAATTTATCAGGAGCATCGGGTATTGTTGGGCTATTGTTTACCGTTATGTTTACCTGGTCAGTGGATATACATCCTGCGGAGGTCGTAGCGGTTACGGTGAATGTAAGATTTGTTGCTACAAGTACCTCGGGTTGTGCAGAAACTTGAGATGTGCCGTTTTGCCAAGGAGATACTTGTGGTTCCCATAAATAAGTGGTATTTGGCTGGGCTGCTGTACCCAATCTGGCTACTGCATTATTACAAACGATCCAATCGGGCCCGGCATTTACCGGAACATTTTGTACATATACTATTACTGTATCATTGAGTTCACAACCCGTACCATTAGTAATTTTCACCTTGTAAAGTGTTTTCGCGGCCGCGGTGGCAACAGGATTGCTTATAAAATAATTTGAAAGGCCGCTTCCTGACCATTCGTAAATATACCCTGCTGAAGGTGGTAAACCTATGCTTAACGGTATGTTTGCACATGTAGCAGTATCAGGCGCAGGAAAAACAGGAACTGCAAAAAGCGGGTCATTTGCAAATAGCTGTGTTGAACAATGAATAGAAGGGTCATTCGCATCAGTAACTGTCACAGTGTAAAGTCGTGGAGTATTATCAGTAAGATGAACTGTCGGCAGATCGTATGCTGATAAACCAACTTGTGGAGACCAACTGTATACAGCATTCGTAATGTTGCTGTTTGCAGTCAGGGTAACATTTCCGTTATTCACGGAGTATCCCGGGCAGTGATACCTTGCATCTGTTTTTATTTCAATCGTGCAACTACCAGCACCAACATTACATGAGTCGGGAACAGAAACTTCACTATAACAGCTACCTCCGTTATAAGATACTGTAAGGCCATAAATTGTGGTGCCACCTATCGAGGCACTTACCGGTACTTGTGGAAAATTGGTTGGTCCAGTAAAATTCCCCGGCCCGGATACTTTTACCCACGTATAGTTTTCATTAATATTTGGTGTACGGTCGGGCAAACCAACAAGCCTGGGTCCGCATCCTGTACCCCCTGCTCTGGATTCAATCGTAGCAACTACAAGCTGGTCGGTGAATGAACAGCCTTCTTTTTGGGCAATAAGGTTAATAATGGCAGGATTGGGTACGGGTAATTCAGCACCCGGATAATAATAGGTAGCAGTAGAAAAATGTTTGTTCCTAAGATAAGTGGCCGGACTCCAGCCATAAACAAATCCTGTTTCAGGCGGAGTTCCTAAAGAAATGCTATCATTCCGGCAGATTACTTTATCAGTGCCGGCGAAGGATGCCGTAACAGGCGCTGCTACCGGAATAACTTTTACTGTGTCTTTTGTAATGCAGGTTCCGCCTCCTGATTTAGGAATAGTAAGTGTCAGTAAATACTCGGTTGTTGTTACCGGAGTTGCAAACGGCTGTGCAATAGTTGGATCAGAAAGTGTTGACGCAGGTTGCCAATCATACACAATACCCGGCAAATCAGTAATAGGAATTGTACCGATCCTTACTCCGCTGCCGGCACAGTTGTTTTTATCTGGCCCTGAATCAGCACGGTGAACGAGTACAAGAGCCTGGCCAATCTGCCTGCACCCCAAGGCATCCGTTACAACCAATGTATAGATAGTATTAGCAGCAGGTGCTACAGAAGGGTTTTGTTCCGGGAGGGCACCCATATCCCAGGCATAAGATACATACGGAAGGTTACCGCCAGTTACTGTGGGGGAACCTCCGATATTTATTGCAACTCCCGGGCAGGTATGAAAAGGGCCATCTGTATTTATAGTTGGGGCAGTTAAAGCATTTACCGATACTGATGCTGTATCACTTATGTGGATCAGGGAAGAACCACATAACGACTCGGAAAATGACAGCCTTCTGTAATATTGATCAAGTGTGCCTGATACAGGAGTATAATCCTTAAATGTGGCTTCAGGAATATCAGCCCAGGGCCCCGATGGAGCGTATGCCAACTGCCATTGGTAAGTAGCTCCTTCAATGTTATTTTGGAGATGGGCTATTCCATTTTGATAAATTGTAGGAAGACTGTCGGATGGTATTTTTATTTCAACACCAGTAATTGGTTGCCCCAGGCCATATTTACAGGTTGTTTGATTATTGGGTAAAACGGTGTCTTCTGATATATTATATTTATCTCCACAAAAAGATAGTTTGGTTAAAAACTCGTCATTTGCTCCTTTATATAAAATATTGTTTGTAACAGGGTAATCCCCTGATCCAGTAATACCTGCAAGATATACATGGTTGTTTTGAATTACCATTTTGGTTGGTATCTCTCTTTTGTTACCTCCTGTAAACCCTAAGAAGAAATTGCTTCCGTCTGGATTCAAAACAAACAGCATATTGTCGTCTTCTCCCGCAATCGTACTACCATTGGTTGTTGTAAAATCGGAATAACTCATATTGCCCGACAGATAAATTTTGTTATTCACTATCTGCATAGGCAACAAAGTATTTAATACTCCCAGGAAAGTAGAATACCGGATATTTCCTGAGGCGTCGAACATTGTGAAGTAACCGGTATTGTAACCAAGGTGTTGAGTGGCATTTGTAACAGGATATGTTGATGCCGCATTGATTCCAGCCAGGTAAAGATTGCCATTTAACGTTCCACAGGTTATAGTTCCCGACAATATTTTTCCTACCGTTCTTGTGTAGGAAACAGAGCTGTTCGCATTGATCTTGCAAACAAGCAGGTTTTGATCCTGAAAATTTGAAACAGCCCTCGTTGTTCCAACAATGTAAGTTTCTCCATTTGAGATTTGTAGATAGCCTAAATAGTCATTGTCATTCGTGCCCAGATATGTTGAAAATGCAATACTTCCATCAACATTTAATTTTGTAAAAAAACCATCCTGATCATTTAAGGCAGGACTGGCACTTGAACCGTTGGTAACCGGGAAATCTGTTGAAGAAGTAGTTCCGATTAAATAGGCTTCTCCGTTAATAATTTGAAAATCGCTTACCTGGCCACCTGCGTTCCCATACAAGTACCTGGAATAAACTATACTTAAATCACTGCTGTTTAATTTTGTAACATAAATGTATGGATCATCGGTAACAGGAGTGGTAGGGGTATTTCCAATTGTAACAGGCAGATCGATTGATGAAGTAGTCATTACAAGATAAATGGCTCCATTCTGGATATATGTTATTTCATACAGGCTGTTGTGATCCGGTATAGCAGATAAAATAACCGATCCGTCAGTTGCGCTTAATTTTGTAATAAAAAAGCCCCAACCACTATTCCCTGGAATTCCCGGGAAAGCCAATGATTCTGTATCACCTGTTATAAATATCTCATTGCCGATAACATCAAAGTTTTCAAGATTTTCCATCCGGTTTCCCCCGAGGTAACTGTAAAAAACTATTTCTCCGGCAACGTCTATTTTTGCAATAAATATGTCTAATATTCCTCCATATACAGAGCCATTTGTAACTGGCAGATCCGGGGAAGTTGTATACCCGGCTATAAAAACTTCACCGTTAACAATTTTCATGGAATCTCCTCTTTCAAAACTGCTGCCACCTATGTAGGTAGAATAAATTATAGCTCCATCTGTACCATACTTTGTTAATGTAATATCATAGCCGCCTTTGTAAATGCTTCCATTGGTAACAGGAAAATCAGCAGAATTGGTATAGCCCAACATGTAGGTTTCACCATTGACTACCTGCATATTTGTAACTTTCTCAGTGTTCATCCCACCGGAATATTTTGAGAAATTCAGGTAGGCCTGGCCCCATGCATTTTCATGCAATAATGAAGCAATTGCAATTACCACCCATTTAAAGCTGCAAATCTTATTCATTAAAAAAGATAGAATGAAGATGTTTCAGGGGTATCGGCATAAATAAAATATTGGAGGGTATTACAATATAAGCATTTATTGGGAGTATGCTGTATTGTTGGAGACCAAAAGATTCTCTAAATATCTGCTTGGGTCTTATATTTTAAAGAACATCTCCCGGTATTCCTCATTCTCCATTACTTTTACACCCTTCATGCAATCATTTACAGTCAGCAGCCGCATTATTGTTACCTGTAGCAATCGCTTAGCGCCTTACCTGCAACAGGAAATTGCCGCATTGGGTTACAAGCCTGTAAGAATATTTAAAACCGGTGTGGAGTTATATGGCTCATTGCAGGATTGTATCAGGCTGAACCTGAATCTTCGTTGTGCAAGCCAGGTTTTGTTTTCTTTGAAAGAATTTCGTGCTGCTGATGCAAGTACATTATATAATACCCTGGTTTCATATCCATGGGAGTTACTGATACCCGCCGACGGTTATTTTTCCATCAGCAGTAATGTAACCAATGATACCATCAGCAATAATCTTTTTGCAAATGTTAAGGTGAAAGATGCGATTGCCGACAGGTTCCGCGAAAAAACAGGCGCACGACCTAATTCAGGAGCAGAACTGAAAGGAGTGGTTGTTCATTTATACTGGAAAGAGGATGTGGCAGAAATATTTCTTGATACATCCGGAGAAACCCTGTCAAAACACGGCTACCGAAAAATTCCTGGCAAAGCGCCCATGCTGGAATCATTGGCAGCTGCTACTATCCTGGCAGGCAACTGGAACCGGCAGTCTCCTTTTATTAACCCGATGTGTGGTTCAGGTACACTCGCTATAGAAGCAGCATTGATCGCAACCAACCGGAGACCGGGTTTATACAGGAATAACTATTCTTTCATGCATATACTTGGTTACAAGGATGAATATTACCAGTCGGAATATGCATTGCTGGAGAAACAGGTGAAAGAAGTGGAAGGATTGAAGATCATTGCCACAGATATCAGTGAGGATGCCATACATGTTTCAAAAGTAAATGCGGGCATCGCCGGTGTTGAAGAGCTGATCAGTTTCGCCGTTTGTGATTTTGAAGCAACAGAAGTTATTGAAAACAGCAGTGCCGTTATATACCTCAATCCAGAGTATGGCGACAGGCTGGGTGATGAAATTGAACTTGAGAAAACATACAAACGCATGGGCGATTTCCTGAAACAGAAATGCAAGGGATGCACCGGCTATATCTTCACAGGAAATCTTGAACTGGCTAAAAAAATCGGGCTTAAACCAAAGCGCAGAATTGAATTTTATACAAGCAAGATCGACTGCCGTCTTTTTGAATACGAACTCTATGCAGGAACAAGGGTTGCTCCAAAAGAATGAAATATTAAATAAGTAATCTTCTGTATTGATTCTTCTTTACTAAGCCCCAATTCTCCCCACTATGGGTAAATAATTTCCTTTCAGGCACTCAGCTGCTGTTGGTTTTCAATGATTGAATTTTTTATTTGGCAGAGGCATGTAATTTGAAATACTTCAAACCACATCGCTCACCAAAATCAATCATATGAAAAGTAAAATCTTTTTTCCTGTAGTATTAAGTCTTTTATTTGGTATTGCCATACAGGGATGCAACAACAACGATACAGATAACGGATCAGTCAGTGATCAATCTAAAATGGCTGATGACCCCATGCGTACCGACAGCATGACGATACATAAAGACAGTATAACCACAACAATGAACACAGGTACAGCCCGGCCTGATGCCAGCAAGAAGGGTAAAAAAGGTAAGGTAGCGCTCTCTGAAAATACCGCAAAGGCAACCGGTAAAATGGAGGCGGATGATAAAGGTGTTTACGGTAACGTAGAGATCATGCCTTCTTTCCCCGGCGGCTTTAAGGGGCTTCAGCAATTCTTTGATGATAACCTGCAATATCCCGAAACGGCGAGCAGCGAAGGTGTGGAAGGAACCGTAAATGTAAGTTTCGTGGTAGATGAAAGAGGTAAACTTACATCACCCGGGATCGTTGGCGAGAAACAGGGTTATGGACTTGATGAAGAAGCTTTGCGGGTGGTAAAGAAGATGCCGGCCTGGAACCCGGGCAGGCTTAAAGGAAATAATGTGAAAACGAAATTCACTTTGCCGGTAAAGTTTGTGTTATACTAACAGGCTTTACCCCTCTGCAACAAGAACGGGAAGCATTATGCTTCCCGTTTGCTATTTTGTTTAAGGCTGATGAAGCCGCTGTATTCTATTGAAAATTATTTCACCCTTTCAATGTAGTCTCCTGTTTTGGAGTTTACGCGGATGAGTTCGCCTTCGTTTACAAACAAAGGAACGTTCACGATAGCGCCTGTTTCAACAGTGGCTGGCTTTAATGTACGGGTAGCGGTATCGCCTTTCATACCCGGTTCACTGTAAGTAACCAGTAAAACGATTTTATCCGGAAGTTCAACACTCATGGGCTGATCTGTCTCTCCGTTCACGAGTACAGAAACTTCCTGCCCTTCTTTAAGGAACTTGGGAGCATCTACCATGTTTTCAGGAACGGTGATCTGTTCAAAAGTTTCATTATCCATAAAACTGTAACCGGTGTCGTCTTTGTACAGGTACTGGTAAGCTTTACGCTCAACCCTAACCGGGAAAATGGTTTCACCGCTGTTCCAGGTTACTTCAATGGTACGGGCATTGTCAACACCCTTTAATTTAGCCCAAACCTTTGCTGCTGCACGGGCTGTTTTGTTCTGACCGAATTCGATAACAGAATACAGGCTTCCGTCGATCTTCAGGATCAGGCCTGTGCGCATATCTGCTGTAGTTGCCATATTGATTTTATTTGTGGCTGCAAAAGTAGGGATAGTCGGCGTAACGGCGAAAACAAAGTCGCTGCCTTTTTTCCAACCATTAACAGCCGCTTTCAGCATTAAAAATTAGCTTTAGCGCATGAAAAAGATCATCATAGCAATCATCAGCATCATTTGTTTTCAACAGGCTGAGGCCCAGACCGATACTATTCCTATTTATAAGAAATACCCCGAAATACCTGTTTTTGATATCATGATTGCGCCCGACAGTACGAAATTTACCAAGGATGATCTCAAAAAGAAAAAGCCAACGATCATCATGCTATTCAGCCCCGATTGTGAGCATTGCAAACACGCCACCAAGGATCTGCTGGAGCATATCGATCTTTTTAAAAAGGCACAGATCGTGATGGTAGCTTCATTGAATTTTGATCACATCAAAAAATTCTATGATGAATTCAAACTTGCAGATTATCCCAATATTATAGTAGGAAGAGATTCCCGTTTTTATCTTGGCACCCTATATAAGATCCACAATTATCCATCACTTTTTGTTTACAATAAGAAAGGAAAATTTGTAAAGTCATTCGATAGCTCGGTTAAAATGGAAGAGCTGGCAGATGCGTTGTGAGGAAAGGAAGACGGATGCTGGATTCAGGTCACTGGATGCCGGCACTACAAATATCTTCCAATGATCCAGCTACCAGTATCAAGTATCTTTTTTGCCACCTTACTTCACGAACCGCTGGTTCCACACGGCTTCATTCCCGATCATGATCCGCACATCATAAACACCTTTTCCAAGATTGTCAACCGGGATCTGAAGCAGTCTGCTTAATGAAGAGAACCGTCTCCGGGTAAATACATATCCATAAATATTCTGGATGAATACACTCACAACGCCCTGAATAGCTTCGCTGCCGTTGTAGCGCAGGTTAAGTACATCTTTTACAGGAACAGGATATAGCGTCCAGTTGTTATAGGTTTCCCCGATGATGACCATGATCGGTTCTGTAAAAAGGCTGTCGAACACGGTTATGATCTTAAGCCTGTAATAATTTTTTGTGGGATCGGGATTTTTGTCGTTGTACTTCTCACGCTTTTTTCTTGAAAAATCAGTGGCCCTGATCGTGTAGATCGATTCCCAATGCTGGTTGTTGGAACTCCGCTCGAGAACATAGGCTTTTACGTCTGGAAGTATATTCTGCCATTTCAATTCCACTTGTCGGGCATACCTGTTGTATTCAGCTGTAAGGTTAACGGAAATGGATGCAGCCTGCAGACCGGGCCATTTTCCAAGCAATAGGGTAAGGAATAGTAAGTTCTTCATGTCAGGATATTTTAATCCTGCCCTGAGAACGAAAAACCGAACCATGGATTACAAAAGCTTCGTTAAAGATCATACGCATGCAGGCCCGTTTTGCGCTGACTACAATCATAAAAAAAGTTGACGGCAGGAAGTCGCCGCATACCCAATCCCGCTAACTTCGCGGAAAATTAAAAACTATAAATATTAACGCATGAAAGTAACCGTAGTAGGAGCCGGCGCTGTGGGTGCTACCTGTGCCGACAACATTGCCCGTAAACAACTTTGTGATGAA
The DNA here is from genome assembly GCA_018268185.1 of Bacteroidota bacterium. Lineage (GTDB taxonomy): Bacteria > Bacteroidota > Bacteroidia > Chitinophagales > Chitinophagaceae > Ferruginibacter. Next base: position 5,746 of record JAFDXA010000082.1, on the reverse strand, counting down.
CTGGTTCTGGTTGACATTAAAGAAGGTGTGGCTGAAGGAAAAGCCATGGACCTGATGCAGACTGCCCAGATCGAAGGATTTGATACTAGGATCATCGGAAGTACCAATGATTATTCAAAAACTGCCGGCAGCTCCGTTGCTGTGATCACATCCGGTATCCCACGTAAACCCGGTATGACCAGGGAAGAACTGATCGGTATCAACGCAGGGATTGTAAAAACGGTTACCCAGAACATATTGAAATATTCACCGGATGCGATCATCATCGTTATCAGCAACCCGATGGATACCATGACCTACCTGGCCCTTAAATCAAGCGGTCTTCCCAAGAACAGGATCATCGGAATGGGAGGGATACTTGACAGTGCAAGATTCCGCTACTACCTGAGCCAGGCCATGAACTGTTCTCCCAATGACCTGCAGGCAACTGTTGTAGGTGGCCACGGCGATACAACCATGATTCCGCTTACACGCCTCGCTACTTATTGTGGTACCCCGGCGGCCAATTACCTGGATGAAGCAGCCCTGAAAAAAGTGGCAGCCGATACCATGGTTGGAGGCGCAACACTCACCGGTTTGCTTGGTACTTCAGCCTGGTATGCACCTGGAGCCGCTGGCGCATCACTGGTAGAAGCGATCGTAAGGGATGAGAAAAAATTGATGCCATGCTGTGTTTTCCTGGAAGGCGAATACGGTTTGAACGATATCTGCATAGGTGTTCCGGTTATAATCGGAAGATCAGGTTGGGAAAAGATCGTTGACTATAAATTAAACGCTGAGGAACAGGCAGCTATGAATAAAAGTGCCGATGCGGTACGCAGCATGAACAGTGTTCTGGCTACCCTGGATATCTGATTTTATTCACATTTACCATACCAATAACCCGAATTTCCTTCCGGGTTATTTTGTTTTATGGGGGATTATGAGTACTTTTCTAATCCAATCCTGACTGTTTTCCAATGATTTTACTACTTAAAAGAACCAGCTTACTGATCATTGCGTGCCTGCTCGTAAACTTCAGCAGGGGGCAGATGATTATTACAGACCAGACAACGGCCACAGCGCTTGCCCAGTACCTGGTAGGTGATGGCGTTACGATCAGCAACGTAACATACACGGGTAATTCTGCCATGGCAGGATATTTTAAGAATAACAGTCACACCCGGCCTGCCATCGACAGTGGCATCGTATTAACTTCAGGAAGGGCAAAAACTTCGGGGATTGATTACGGAATAGACGGAGATGGAACCATCAATCACCTGGCAAGTAATGATTGGAGTTTGCCCGGGGATGCAAATCTTGCCAGCGCTATCGGCGTTCCTTTAAGCGATATGGAAGATGCCTGTACACTTGAATTTGATTTTATACCACTTGGCGACAGTATCAAGTTCAGGTATGCATTCTCATCCGAAGAATATGACCCCACTTTTGCCTGCAGCGAATACAATGATGCTTTTGCATTTTTCATTTCCGGCCCTGGTATAACCGGGTTAAAGAACATAGCATTGGTACCCAATACAACGTTGCCTGTGTCGATGGCCAACATCAACAATGTATACGAATTCGGTGCACCACTTTGTCCGAACAATCCAACATATTACCAGGATAATTCCGACAATCTTTTTTTTAATCATGAAGGCATCACAACTGTACTCGTGGCCTTGGCCCAGGTTCAGCCTTGCCAGGTATATCATTTAAAACTGGTAATATCTGATAATGCCGACGATCTGTATGACAGCGGTGTTTTCCTGGAAGCAAAAAGTCTTACTTCAAACCGCTACCAGCTTACCAACCTCACACAACTGGATCCAACAACCGGCAATAGTTATCTTGTAGAAGGTTGTGCAACCGGTACACTCAGGATCACCAGGCCGGCTGCAACATTATTCTCTCAAACCGTAAACCTGGCTTATGGCGGAACAGCCATCAATGGGGTAGACCTGGAAACACTTCCATCTTCCATTATCATTCCTGCAAATGAAACCAGTGCATTGATGGATATACACCCGATCATTGATAATCTTCCTGAAGGAATTGAAACACTTAAGATTTATACACTGGCCGGCTGTGCAACACTAACCCCAACCGATAGTACTGAAATACAGATCAGGGATTATGATACCCTGGGCATAGATCCTCCACGTTCAGTGGCATGCCCCGGTACACCCATACAGCTTGTTGCCACCAGTGGTTACAGTACTTACCAATGGGATGCAGATCCGGCATTGAACCAACTGAATGTAAATGATCCGCAGGCTACACTGCAGCACGATAGCACCATGTTCTATTGTACTGCTACTGTAGGAACATGTCATGGCCGGGATTCAGCCTTTATTTTCTGGAAAAAGCTGAAACTGGTTTCAAAACGTGATGTGAATTGCCATGGTGGAACTACGGGGCAGATCGTAGTGAATGCGGATGCAAACTGGATCCCATCGATCAGTTATGCGATCGGTAACGGCGCTTATCAATCAAGCGGAACTTTCGACAACCTGCCTGTAGGTTCTTATACGGTTAAAGTAAAAGATGCTACCGGTTGTATCGACAGTATGGTTGTAAATATCGCACAGGCTTATCCCGACCTGGTTGTTGATAGTACTCGATCTATAAACGGCTCTTGTACAGGTTCGGCAGATGCATCTATTAAGGTGTTTATTTCGGGCGGTAGAACTCCATATACTTATTCCCTGGATGGAATTACTTACCAGAATAATAATGTATTCAGTGTGTCTCCCGGAACCTACATGGTTTATGTGAAAGATGCAAACGGATGTACGATTAATACTCCAAATCACACGGTAGCATTTGATAATACAATGAGTTTGAGTATCCTTGATAATCCAACAATCTGCGAAGGAAAAAATACAACATTATCTATAGCAACTACCGGTACGGTGGTATCGTGGACACCAACAACAGCTTTGAGCAATCCGAACATAGCAAACCCGGTTGCCTCACCAACGGTTACTACAAAATATTATGTAAGATCAACACTGGGTTTGTGTTCTAAAACAGATTCATTGGTTGTATATGTGAATCCTGCGCCACATGCTGACGCCGGGGAAAATCAAACGATCTGCTTTGGCGGAAGTACAACATTACATGGCAGCGGAGGAACCATTTATAAATGGGATCCGGTTACCTACCTGTCTGACGCAAATGCACAGGACCCTGACGTAACCAGGCCGGCTACCATACTTTACCATTTATCTGTTATAGATGCGAATGGATGTATTTCATTACAGAAAGATGATGTAACGATAACTGTTTTACCACCTGCTAAATTATTTGCAGGCCACGATACCATGGTAGCCATGAATCAACCGCTTCAACTCAATGCTGTTGATGTTAATAATACAGGCTTTACCCAATATTACTGGACGCCATCAACAGGATTGAATAATCCATTTATACACAATCCCGTTGCACAACTAACGGCTCCGTCGACCTTGTTCATTGTTACCGGAACAACAGACAGTAATTGTGAAGGAAAAGATTCATTGTGGGTAGAAACGTTCAAAGGACCGGAGATTTATGTTCCAACAACTTTTACGCCCAATGGAGATGGCAGGAATGATATTTTGAAACCGATACCTGTTGGTATTAAGTCATTCACATACTTCAAAGTATTCAATCGTTTCGGAGAGCTGGTGTTTTATTCAACCAATGCCAATGAAGGCTGGGATGGAAGAATAAAAGGCTACCTGCAGAATATGAGCAGCTTTGTATGGATAGCCGAAGCTGTCGATTACAATGGCAAAGTAATTCAGCGAAAAGGAACTACATTGATTGTGCAGTAGCCGTTTAGGTTTACCAGGTAAATCTGTTGAAATCATTTCCCATTTTATTAACATATCTTACGGCAATAAATTATCGCCATGGTTAGTTATCCTGCTAACCAATAAACATTTTGTATGAAACTGATCAGATCATTCGCAATGCCTTTGCTTGCATTGGCAGCTCTTAATTCCTGTAAAAAATCTTCATCAGACGACATTGATAATACAGGGCCCAGGATCAATTTTGTTTTCAGGTTCGATTCAACACAGGTAAGGTTGAATAACCTCGGCCAACCTTCAAGCATCGCAGCCGGCAATGATGCACAGTCGCCGGTGTTCAATAAAATGAGTGCGCATTACCTGGAGATGACCAAAGATCAGTTTACAGCGATCGGAGGTGGAGCTGTTCTGTACAGGGCTGCTGAAACAACAATCGGTGGCGCCAACGCTATTGATTTTGACCAATCAACCTTTGCCGGCCAGGGAGAAACATTTTTAAGTGTGCCCATCAAATCCTTTGCAGCAGGTACTTATAACTGGCTGCGTGTTTCACTGGCATACCAGAATTACAATATCAAATTCAAGTCGGGCGGTGTTAACTACAATGGAACGCTGGCTTCTTTTATTGGTTTCCGCACTTATATCCGTAATTACAAGATCAGGGATTCCAGCTTAACTGTAAATGCCAATAAAGACCAGGGCTATTGGGGGTTTGAAACAGTGGTGCCGGGTTTTGGTAATTTTATAAGTACCGGGCAGGCGCCGGCTGGAGCAACTACGGTACCCAACCCGATCTTTGCAACATCACCGATACCGGCAGGATCATGCCTGGTAACGGGACAGTTCGCATCTCCACTTGTAATAACCGGAACAGAAACATCAGACATCACAGTTGTTGTATCACTGTCTACCAACAAAAGTTTTGAATGGAAGGAAGTGTATGGCCCGGGAACTTTTGATCCGGCCAACGGCGATGTAGTTGTTGATATGGGCATAAGAGGAATGATACCTGCAAGACAATAAATATCAGCCAGGATAAACACAGAGGCCGCATTGTTTATATCAATGCGGCCTTTATATTTTCGGTAGTTTTATAAGTCTAACTAACCCCGTCGGTAATGGCTTCTTTGTAGATTTTTGCTACGAGCCCCTGCAATACTTTTCCTGGCCCACATTCAGTAAACCGGTTGGCGCCATCAGCAACCATGGCCTGTACACATTGTGTCCATTTAACCGGACCGGTCAATTGCGCCACAAGGTTTTCTTTTATACTTGCAGGTTCTGTTACAGCCGTGGCAACTACGTTCTGGTACACCGGTGCAATGGGCGTACTGAAATGTGTATCGTTAATTGCTGCTGCCAATTCTTCTTTGGCCGGCAACATCAAAGGTGAGTGAAAAGCACCGCCAACTGGCAGTACAAGCGCCCTTCTTGCACCGGCAGCTTTTAATCTTTCGCAGGCGATCTCAACTCCTTTCAATGAACCGCTGATCACAAGCTGGCCCGGGCAATTGTAATTGGCGGCAACAACCACTTCTCCTGCATCATTCGAAACATGCCGGCATATTTCTTCTACTTTATCATCATCCAAACCAAGCACGGCCGCCATGGTTGAAGGATTGAGTTCACAGGCACGCTGCATGGCTTTAGCCCTGATCGATACCAGCTTCAGTGCATCTCTGAACGTTAATGTCTTGTTTGCAACGAGGGCAGAGAATTCGCCGAGAGAGTGTCCGGCAACCATTCCTGGGTTTACATCTCCCAGGCTTTTGAATGCAGCAACAGAATGTATAAATACGGCAGGCTGTGTAATGGCAGTCTGTTTAAGGTCTTCATCAGATCCTGTGAACATTACATCCGATATTTTAAAACCCAGGATATCATTAGCTTCTTCAAAAAGCTGTTTGGCAGAAGCATTGGCTTCATAGAGACTCTTGCCCATTCCTGTGAATTGTGATCCCTGCCCG
>JAFDXA010000081.1 GCA_018268185.1 Bacteroidota bacterium | reverse complement strand
CCTGCGGGAACACATCCTTTAAAAACAGCGCCTCTCCCCAACCGGGATGCGCACAAACCACATCAGGCATGAATCCACGCTTGCGCAAATCCAGAGCAATTCTGGCCACCGCCTGACCTCGTCTTACAGAAGCCTCCATGCCTCGCAAATAATGATGCGTATGTCTGCCAGCACCTTCCGGCTTTGCGTAAGGAATCAATTGCATTGCCGGATGCAAACCCACAGCCCTTGCAATGTTACCAGCCTCACCGATACACACAACCTGACACCCAGGATCACCAGCAAATGCCGGAGCCAGATGTCTGTATTGACCAGGAAAATTCTGATGAACGAACAGCAGCCGCATACACTTTCCCTTGAGTGACCTGTAGATCAAATAACCGGCAACGTCCGGACTGACGTTGATTCATAAATCCAATCTGTGAATCACTTTTCAACCGTACGTATTTTACCTGCGCATGTCCTTTTTGCTGATTGACACGTCGAAGCCGATCGTGCAACCCATAGTCGCAAAGCGCATGTCGCACTCGCTGACTTGGCCATGTCACGGAACTCTGCTGCGAGAGCACCTCGAGCGCCTGGCGCACCCATCACCGCTGCGGTGAGCGAACAGCGTTGACAACCGACCAGACACATGCCCTGCCACGAAGTCAATGAATATGTCAAATGAAAACGGCATCAAACTTGCTTTAATTACTGGAATTATTGTCAAAAAACAGCAGCACTTGCATTGATTTATTGCTTTCATCTATGCTTGTTAATTGCTAATAATATATACACCGCATTGAACAGAAACGATCAATGCACCTCACGCGCACGCATTCAGAAACAGATACTCTTTAATTCTGTTTCTTTTGCAGACCAATGTTAGAGAGGTATCTCTGTCATGACCACCTTCAATGGAACATCCGGCAACGACACTCTTTCTGGGAGTTCAGACGCCGACACACTGATTGGCGGACTCGGTGATGACTTGTACCTCATTAATCACATCAGCGACGTCGCGATTGAAACCGACACAAGTGATGAAAATCATGACACCATCAGAACAAGTGTATTGACATCTCTCAGTATTTATACAATAGAAAATCTGTCAGGCATAGAAAATCTCGAATACATTGGCATAGCACCCTCGATCCTGAAAGGCAACTCAAAAGCCAATATAATTTCCGCAAACTCATCTGCAGACTCCAATGACAGTATCTACGGAGGAGATGGCGACGATAGTCTTTACAGTTTCGGCGGCAATGACTATTTAATGGGAGGAAATGGCAACGATACCCTCGATGGCGGCACTGGCGCCGACATCATGATTGGCGGCAGCGGTGACGATACATATTTTATTGACAACATTGGCGACATTGCCATTGAACTATCGACCGCATCAACTTCATATTTGGAAACTCCCGGATTTGATATCGCATTTTCTAATGGCGCACTCAAGGACATGCGCAACGGTTGGGCCCTGAATATCGAAGGACTTGTATATACGGGCACCACGTCGATACGCATCGATGGAAATTCAAGCGACAATTATTTAGCATCCCAATCAACAACGCCAGACACAATCTTCGGATATGATGGCAACGACACTCTGGACGGCGGATCCGGTCCTGATCTTTTGACAGGAGGCACTGGCGATGATGTCTATTTTGTCGACAGCAATGACACAATAAATGAAAACACCAATGAAGGGACAGACACATTTATCGGCACAATCACCGACATCAGCATCGCCGCGTTTTCAAACTCCATCGAAAATCTGATTTATACAGGAATCAACTCAACCCCTCTCAAAGGCAACAACTTGAACAATGCCATCATTGGCGGAAATGGCAGCGATACGATCAGCGGCTTCGAAGGAAATGACACATTGATTGGCGGCATCGGCGCCGATTCATTGATTGGCGGAAATGGGAATGATTATTTGTATGGCGGCGGAAGCCCCGCAATTCCAGATATCCATAACCATGACCTGAACAAAATCTCGGAATTCAATATTGACCACGTATCCGACACACTCATTGGCGGAACCGGCAATGATAACTATTTAATTGATGACGAACAGGATATCATACTTGAGGTAAGCGGATCAGCCAACGGTTTTGATGCAATTGAATCATTGATTGACAACTCCCTGAATCAAAGCAAATACGCGAATGTCGAAGCACTGGTTTTGTACAACCCTGAGCCAAATGACATTACTGTCGATGCAAACATGCCATGGTATGGAGAAGGCTCTTCCGCCGCAAACGTAATTGTCGGCAATGACCGTGAAAATTTTCTTTCCGGGGGCGCCGGCAACGATACGCTTTGCGGTGATCTCGATGGCCAGGTCATATTCTACGATGATCCGAATGAACTTTCACCTGTCACTGACATTCTGGATGGAGGTGAAAATGATGACATCCTTCTGGCACTTTTCAATTACTCCCCGTCCCAGGCCGGGCGACCAGTTAATAACGTATTGCTGGGCGGCTCCGGCAATGATGTATATGTCCTTGCGTCCAACCAGACCATATGTTATGACAGCGCGGGAACGGATTCAGCTCTATTTTTGATATCAGGCTCGATTGAATCATTTGATGGCATGGAGAACATATTACTCTGGGGCAATGCACCTACGCTGCAGAATGCTGCAACTATTGCCTTGAATAATATTGCTCTGGCCACCAACACTTCGGGCCTGTCCTTCAATACCGAATCAATTTATGCCCCACAGGCACTGAACGCCACCGGCAACTATCTCAACAATCTCGTCTGGGGCAACTCGCTGGACAATTTCCTCAGCGGCCTGGATGGCAATGATTCCATTGTCGGCAATAACGGCAACGACACATTGGTCGGCGGCAACGGCATTGACACTCTGGTGGGTGGCAATGGCGATGACACCTATGTGGTCGATACTGGCGACATCATTGTAGAAGCTACTAACGGGGGTGTAGACGTCATCAGATCTGCCACCTTGACCAACTATGGTGCATTCGCCAATATTGAGGGCATCGAATATACAGGCACAGCCAATGTTCTGTTAAAAGGAGCCACGAACAATACAATCAATGAAAAACTGATCGGCAACACCGGCAACGACACGATTCTGGGTTACGGCGGCAATGATTCCATCGCCGGCAATGACGGTAATGATTCACTGGATGGAGGCAACAGCAACGACACCATACTCGGCGGAACAGGAAAGGACACGATCTTCGGCGGTGACGGTAACGACTTATTGTATGGCAACAACGTCCTCAATGGTCTGTTTGATCCGGCCTCAGGCATGACAGATGACGCCAGCGCCATACTGGGCGGCAATGGCAATGACACCATTTATGGAGGAAACAGTGCTGACGGCCTGAATGGCGGGGAAGGCAATGACTGGATTTATGGGTTTGCCGGCAACGATACCATCGTCGGCGGCAATGGCACAAATAATCTCTCTGGAGGTGATGGCAATGATTCAATCACTGGTGGCACTGGCACGGACT